>JBNATO010000169.1:0-4958 GCA_049701555.1 Thermacetogeniaceae bacterium
TCGGGCGATCAGCAGGACAGTCAGGGAACACCCCGAGACGAAGATGCTCTTGGGGTTGGCCGGCGCCTTCACCTTCGTCCTGTCGGCTCTGAAGATCCCCTCGGTTACCGGAAGCTGCTCCCATCCCACGGGTGTCGGCTTGGGAACGATCCTCTTTGGCCCCACGGCGATGACGGTGCTGGGGCTGATCGTCCTGATCTTCCAGGCCCTTCTCCTGGCCCACGGAGGGATCACCACCCTCGGCGCCAACACCTTTTCCATGGCTGTAGTAGGGCCACTGACTGCCTACCTGATCTACAGGCTGTGTGCCAGGCTGAAGACCCCGACATGGCTGGGAGTCTTTCTTGCTTCGGCCTTTGGTGACCTGCTGACCTATGTGACGACCTCGCTGCAGCTGGCTCTGGCCTTCCCCGCCAAGGTTGGGGGATTCACCGCTTCTCTGGTCAAATTCATGGGGATCTTTGCCGTGACCCAGATTCCCCTGGCTGTCAGCGAAGGCCTGCTCACGGTGATCATCTTCAACCTCCTCTGTGCTCACAACCGCAGAGAGCTGGAGGAGCTTTCGGTGTTCTCTGACCTGAAATCGACTTCAAAGGGGGCATAGCGGCGATGAAGTTCAAGAACCTGCTGCTGATAGCGCTGGTGCTCCTGCTCATCTTCGCTCCGCTGTTTTTGAAAAAGGGTGCCGAATTCGGAGGAGCCGATGACAGGGCGGAGCAGGCCATAACCCAGCTCGATCCCGATTACAGGCCGTGGTTTAGTTCCGTCTGGGAGCCGCCGAGCGGCGAGGTGGAGAGCCTTCTCTTCGCTGCCCAGGCCGCCATCGGAGCTGGCTTCATCGGCTATTACCTGGGTTATGTCAAGGGGCGCAGGGAATATCCTGAGAGAGCGGCCCAGCCGGCTCCCGGCACAGAAATGAGAAACAAGTGAGATTCGGGGAGGCTGTAGACGGGTTTGCTCAAGATCGACCAGTATGCCTATATCAACAGGCTGTCAGGCGTCCATCCCCTGGAGAAGCTGGTGCTCTCTCTGGCAACGATGCTGATCTGCCTGGCAGTCTCTTCCCCTGCTTTCTCGCTCGTCGTGATCATCTGCATGGCGGGGATGGTGACTGTCGCAGCGAGAATCCCTGTGAGGTTTTTCCTGAAGCTGATGCTGGCGCCTGTGATCTTCCTTGTCGTCGGTGTGCTGACTGTGGCCTTTGTCTGGACAGAGCACCCATCCGGAGCCTTCTGGGGGTGGAGGCTGGGCCAGTGCTATTTCGGGGTGACGGGTCAAGGGCTGGCAGCTGCCGGCAGCCTTTTCCTGAGGTCGCTGGCAGCTGTGGCCTGCCTCTATTTCCTCTCTTTGACAACGCCTGCAGTCGATCTCTTCTCAGTGCTCAGGTCGCTGAGGGTGCCTTCCCTCTTTGTCGAGCTGATGTCGCTGGTCTATCGCTATATCTTCGTGCTCCTGGATACAGCCGACAAGATCTATGTCTCTCAGGCATCCAGGTGGGGCTATGCCTCGCTGAGGACCAGCTATGTGTCCTTGGGGCAGCTGATCTCCAATCTCTTCACAAAGGCCAGCCATAACTACCGGATGCTCTACCAGGCGCTGAACGCCCGCTGCTACGCCGGCGAACTGAGGGTCCTGGAGAACAGCTATGTCTTTTCCTGGAGGAATCTTGCGCTGATCCTCTTGTTTGAGGCGGCGCTGTTACTCCTCAGCCTGTGGCTGGCCGGTTCGGTGCCCTCGCTGTGGGGAGGTGTCCTCGGATGAAGAGCGACGCCATCCTGGAGACGAGGGGTCTGTGCTTCAGCTACGTCGACGGCACTCAAGCCCTGTCGGATGTCAGCATCTCCATCCCTGCGGGAAAAAAGGTAGCCTTCTTAGGGCCTAACGGAGCCGGCAAGACCACCCTTTTCCTCCACTTCAACGGCCTGATCCGGCCGGACCGCGGAAGGATCTACTTCGCCGGGAGGGAGGTGCGCTATGACCATGCCTCCCTGTTGGAGCTGCGCAAGAGGGTGGGGATAGTCTTCCAGGACCCCGAGACCCAGCTCTTTTCGGCCAGCGTTAAGCAGGAGATCTCCTTTGGGCCGCTGAATCTGGGGCTTCCCCGGGAGACCGTCATCCAGCGTGTCCACAAGGCGATGCGTGATACAGGGATCCTCGATCTCCAGAACAAGCCCACGCATTTTCTGAGCTATGGCCAGAAAAAGAGGGTGGCGATCGCCGATGTCCTGGCTATGGAGCCTGAGGTGCTGATCTGCGACGAGCCGACTGCTTGGCTGGATGTCAGGCATTCGGAGGAGATCATGAAGCTGCTCGCTGAGATCAACAAAAAGGGGGTTACCGTGATCATCTCCACCCATGACGTGGAGATGGCCTATTCCTGGGCTGATTACATCTTCGTCATGAAGGCGGGGAGGGTGATCGGGGAGGCCCCTCCGGAGGCCATATTCCGAGACAAAGGCTTGCTTAAAGAGGCTGAGCTCCAGAGGCCATGGCTGCTCGAGCTCTATGAGGAGCTGGAGCGGAAGGGGTGGCTGCGGGGAGGGGTGCCGCCTCGTGACTTCAGGGAATTTCTCCGCCGCATCAGGGATGCTGGTCCAAACGGAAGCTTCTGAGCCCGGTTTGCGTCCAGAGAGTTCGGCTGCATGGAGAGGAGGCGTAATAGGCTGTGATCGACAGCAGCGGAGAGGAGAAGAGTCACAGGCTGCACGGCGGAAGGCTTCTGCGCCGCGGCTACACGACGGGGACGTGCGCTGCAGCAGCGGCCAAGGCTGCCGTCCTGGCGCTGCTCGGCGAGAGACCGGAGATGGTCGAGGTGGTTCTCCCTGCGGGGGGAACTGCTGCGATCAGGATAGAGGGTTGTGAAGTTTCTGAAGACGGCGCTGCGAGGGCGTGGGTGGTGAAGGATGCCGGGGATGATCCCGATGTGACCAACGGGGCGCGCATCGAGGCCGCAGCGAGGCTCATTCCTGAGGGGATAAAGGTGCGCGGAGGGGTCGGGGTGGGAGTTGTGACCAAGCCGGGGCTCCCTGTGCCTCCGGGGATGCCGGCGATCAACCCCGTTCCCATGCGGATGATCCGGGAAAGCGTCGCTTCGATTCTCCCTAGGGGTCGCGGGGCGGAGGTCACAATCAGCGTCCCCGAAGGGGAGAGGCTCGCCAGGCAGACGATGAACCCTCAGCTGGGGATCGTCGGCGGCATCTCCATACTCGGGACCACCGGCATCGTCGAGCCGATGTCTGAGGATGCCTTTAAGTCTGCGCTCGCCCTCCAACTGGAGATCGCCAAGGCGACGGGCCAGGGGACTGTCCTGCTGACACCGGGGCGCAGCGGGGCGCGCCTCGCCAGGGAGCTCCTCGGAGCGCCGGCTGAGGCTGTGGTCGTCGTCAGCAATTACTTCGGGTATATGCTCGAGGGATGCGTGCAGCACGGGATCTGCAAAGCGGTGCTTTGGGGCCATGCCGGAAAGCTGGCCAAGGTCGCCGCCGGAAGCTTCCAGACGCATAACCGGGTTGCTGACGGCAGGGGTGAGGTTGTGGCTGCGCTTGCAGCTCTGCGGGGAGCTGACAGAGAGGTTGTCGAGAAGATCCTGGATGCACCGACAGTTGAGGCGATGGCAGAGGTCTTGAGGGCTGCAGACCTGGGAGTGGTGTGGAGCGATCTTGCGGAAAGGGCCAGCCGGCGTGCCTCCCTCTATACAAGAGGTTCGCTGCGGATAGGGACGCTGCTCTTCGCCCGTGACGGGGCTGTTCTGGGTTACGACCGGAATGCTGCGATGCTCCTGAAGGAGGCAGGGTGGAAGATCCCAGCGTTGTTGGCATGAGGTGAGAAGGAGGTCTGGTTGTTTTGGCATATCCGATAACGGTCGTTGGTGTGGGGCCAGGCCCGGGGGAGTATCTGACCCCTGCAGCTGAGCGGGCTGTGCGAGAGGCCGATCTCTTGGTTGGGGGAAGGCGTGCCTTGGGGATGTTCCCCGAAGACGGCAAGGAGCGGTGCCTTATAGGGAGCGACCTGGAAGCCGTTCTGGATTACATCGATGCCGCCAGAGAGGAGAAGCGGGTGGCTGTGCTCCTGTCCGGGGATCCGGGCTTTTTCAGCCTTCTCCCCCGCTTGAGGGATCGCTTCGGGCCTGAAAACCTCAGGGTCATACCGGGGATCAGCTCTATGCAGCTGGCTTTTGCCAGGCTCGGCATGAGCTGGCATGACTTCTGGTTTGTGAGCGTCCATGGGAGGGATATCGAGGTCCTGGCTGCGGCGTGCGGCAGAGAGAGGGTAGCGGTGCTGACAGGGCCGCAGTGCACCCCTGGGGCTGTCTGCAGATACTTTCTGGATAAGGGGTGCAGCTTTGACCAGGTGTTTGTGCTCACCGATCTCGGCCTCCCTGGCGAGGAGGTTACCGAAACCAGCCTGGAGCAGGCCGCTCGCCTGGATGGCCGCGGCAACAGCATCGTCGTCCTCCTAGCAAATAGGAGGAGGGCCTTCGGGGAAGGGTTCGAGGAAACGGAAAGGGCTCCAGGACCCAGGGAATGGTCGGAGGTGATCACCCCAGGGCTGCCGGATGAGGCCTTTCTGCGCGGGGATGCCGCTATGTCTCAGGAAGAGGTGCGCGCCCTTGTTCTCTCTAAGGCGCGCCTCTGCCGAGGGATGAGCGTGATCGAGGTCGGTGCAGGGACGGGGTCCTGGACTGTGGAAGCAGCGAGGCTCGTTGCGCCGGGGAGAGTCTGGGCTGTCGAGAAGAACGCCTCTGCGGCAGCCTTCGTCCGGGCGAACATCGAGAGGTTTGGCCTTGACAACGTTGTTCTGGTAGAGGGGGAGGCGCCTTCGGCTTGCTCCGGTTTTCCGAAGGCTGACCGCCTCCTGATCGGGGGGACAGGAGGCAAGCTGGAGGATGTTTTAAAAGCTGCCGGGGAGTGGCTGGTGCCGGGAGGCCTTGTGGTGGTCACTGCGGTCACTCCCGAGAC
>JBNATO010000170.1:0-4943 GCA_049701555.1 Thermacetogeniaceae bacterium
GAAGAGGCTCATCTGGGGGAGGTCGTGGTTTGAGGCGGTGGTCGAGGGGGAGGTGACGGTCGAGGTTGTAGCTGCTGACGAGCCGCTGCAGGAGCCGCGCCCTGTCTCCGGTTGGGGTAGTGAAGGCGTTCCGGGAGAAGCGGCCGATGGCCTCGGTGGTTTAGCAGGTGGGGCCTCGAGGGGAGACCGAAAGAGGTCGGCGAGGAGGAGGGGGGACGAGGTCACCATCGAGCTCGAGGCGCTGGCGGATCTTGTAGCCCATCTCCTCAGCAGGCGGAGCGATGGTTTGGATGCTGGGAGACAGCCTGTTCATGAGGCAGGCCGGCCTCTCCCGCGGGAGACGTGGCCTGATGAGGCTCTTGTGGAAAAAAAGCTGGAGGAGATCGTAAGGAGGGTACTGCGACAATATGATGGCGAGAAAAGAGACAGCGCTGGGGAGGCGGCGACCCTGGCCTCGCTCCCTCTGGAACAGATACCCAGCCGCCCCGGGCTCTACCGGAGTTTTGCCCAGAGCGTCCCCCCGCCCAAGCCGCATTCCGGCGCCAGCGGAGGGGAGGGGGTGAAGCCGGCCAGCTGGTCGGATGTCTGTTCCCTCCTGAAGAACATCCCTGCTCAGGATCCCGAACAACGGGGTAGAGGGGAGCAGGGGTAAAGAAAAAAGGCAGCTGCGTTCCAAGAAGCGGCTGCCTTTTCTGTCGACAGGTTTCGCGCCTAAGAACCCACGATGCCGTAGAGGACTCCATCCAGGGAGACGTCGAATGTCGCTGCTCCCTCTGCTGTCCTGACGAAGAGGACGCTGCACATGGTGCTGCAGTCGTGGAGTGTGCCTGTCTGGTCGGTGAACTCCATGGGGATGGCGAAGCTCAGGGTTTTCCCTGTTACAGGGTCTGTGAACTGGATGGTATCGACCCCTCCTACAAACCCGCCCACTGTCGGGAAGGCGGCGTTGCCGGTGGCATCCGTCGCCGCTGTGATGGTGTTATCAGCGCGGAGCAGGGAGACGGTTACGCCGCTGAGCCCCACGCCGGCGAGCGTTTGAATGGTGACCGCTGGGGTCTCCTGGCACCTCTCGGGTGGGTAGAGCGGCTGGGCAGGCGGGCAGGAGAACTCCGGCTGTGGCACGGCGTTGCATGGGTCGAGTTCGCAGAATCCGTAGCTCGGCACGAGGAGCTTCACGAGGGCCTTGATCTGGATCTCCTTGCAGACCTTCACCCTGCAGCAGATGAGCTGGTCGCCTGTGGCGGGGTCTGTGGTGAGATCGCAGCTGCAGGGGCCGACTGAGATGATCTGGCATTGCACGAGCGTCCCTTCAGGAGCCCACATCTGGGCCTGGGTGATCCCCTGCAGGGTGATGGTGAATGTCGGGCAGATGACCGTCCCGTTAGATTTGATCGTGACGCTGACCTTAACCTCGTTGAGCACCAGCACAGGCCTGTAGAACGGCGGGTTGAACGGCCCGTAGCCGATGAAGAGGCACCTGGCGGAGTTCGGCACGATCTCGCAGGAGACGGTGGCGTTCTCGGGGATTGGGGTTGTGCAGTATTCCGCAGCCCTCACGCAGCTTCCCAGCAACTCCTCTGTTGCGCACTGGTCGTAGATCTTGAAGACCTCGATGCAGTCCTTTCCGGTATACGGCGGGCAGTTAGGCGTGCCGTTTGTCTGTGGGCACTTCCCCGGTTTTATGGCCATAGGGATTCCCTCCTCGAAGTGGTTTTTCCTGTGTTCTTTCTTTTGCTTATACATTATATGGAAGATGATGAAATGTGTTACTGAGGATGGGCTCGGAACCATTACTCCCCCTCCGGAATATACTAGAGTGACTTTCAGAGCAGCTGGAGGAGGGGGAGAAGGATGCGGAGTCTTTTTCGTTCCCTTGACATAGCCAAGAAGCGGTATTCACAGCTTCCGAATGTTGTGGGGGTCGGCATCGGCTTCAAGAAGAAGGGGCGGCAGGACACGGAGGAGATGGCTGTCATTTTTTTTGTAGAGAAGAAGGTTCCTGTTGAGGCCCTCTCTGTGGATGAGGTGATCCCCAGAAGGATCGGGCGCTGCTGCACCGACGTGATCGAGGTTGGGGAGATGCGCTTTCTGGGGAGGACGGAGAGGGTGCGCCCCGCCCAACCCGGCGTGAGCATCGGGCACTACAGGGTGACTGCCGGCACCTTTGGAGCGGTGGTGCGCGACCGCAAGACAGGGGAGCTCTTCATCCTCTCCAACAACCATGTTCTCGCAAACGCCACAGACGGCAGAGACGGGAGGTCGCGCATCGGCGACCCCATCTACCAGCCGGGGAGCTATGACGGCGGAACAAGGGACGATGTCATCGGTCACCTGGAGCGCTTTATCCCGATCTATCGCTCCAGCAGGGAGGTGGACTGCAGGGTGGCGTCGATGGGCGTCCGAGCCGCAAACGCCGTGATCAGGTCGTTTCGCCCCGGCTACCGCATACGCCTGGAGAGGGAGGGGGGGACGAACCTGGTCGATTGCGCCATTGCTCGCCCTATCGATGAGAAGGAGATCGACCCAGAGATCCTGGGGATCGGGAGGGTTCGCGGCATAGGCGAGATCAAGCCTGGGCTCCTCGTCAGGAAGAGCGGACGCACCTCAGGGATCACGGAGGGGAAGGTCATCGCCGTCCACGTCAGCCTGAACGTGGCCATGGGGCACAGCTCCGATGTCGTCCGCTTCAACGAGCAGGTGATGATGGAGATGAGGTCGCTGGGGGGTGACAGCGGCTCTCTGGTTGTGGACATGGAGAACCGCGCTGTCGGCCTCCTCTTCGCCGGGTCCGAGGAGCACACAGTCTGCAATCCGATCCAGGCTGTGCTGGATCAGCTGGGTGTTGACCTTGTATGAGGGCGCGGCAGAGGCACCTGGGGCTTGCCCTCAGCGGTGGTGGGCTATTGGGGGTTGCCCACATAGGCGTCCTGGAAGTCCTCGAGGAGAACGGGATCTTCCCGGGGGTCGTCGCAGGGACGAGCGCGGGGGCGTTTGTCGCTGCTCTCTACGCCGCCGGCCTGGAGCCACGGGCTTTGCGGGAGCTCGCCCTGAGGCTTTCGAGGGATGACCTCTATGCCTGGAACTTCACCCTTTCTGGGTTCCTGAAGATGCTCCTGGGAAACCTGCGCGACATCCTGGACGCCCTCGACGCAACCCCATTGGGCCTCCTCGACGGCTCCAGGATAGCGGCTTATGTGGAGAGGGTCGCCGGCGTGAAGAGGTTGAAAGGCCTTTCCCTCCCGGTGGGGCTGGTGGCGGCTGACCTGATATCAGGGAAGAAGGTGGTCTTCACCAATGCGGAGCACGTCCCCCAGGCAGGGGGAGCGGCCTTTATCGGGGACGCGCCGCTCGGCCTGGCGGTGCGCGCCAGCACGGCGCTGCCGGGCGTCTTTGAGCCGGTTCCCTACCAGGGGATGCTCCTTGCGGACGGCGGCCTCGTGGAGAACATCCCAGCTGCCACCTGCCGCCTGCTGGGCGCCACCAGAGTGGTGGCTGTGAGGCATGCTGCTGAGGGGTTGAGGAAGAGGCCGGGCTCCCTGGTGCAGGTGATCATGCGGGGGATCGAGGTGATGGGGGAGAGGGGGATGCAGGACGACCTGAGATGGGCGGACGCCGCGGTCGTCACCCCGGCTGTCGCCGCGGGGTTGAGCGATTTCGAAAGGGTTCCCGAGCTTTTGGAGATGGGTCGGGCCGCAGCTGTGAACGCCTTGCCGAATCTCAAGGAGCTGGCAAGGGGTAACATTTTCTCCTGAAGAGACATATCCTGTTAAGAGATAACCGAGTCCGTTCCGGCGGCTGCTCGCAGACCGGGCGGAAAAAGAGAGGGGAGCGATGGCTGTGAACTGGCCGCTGATCGATGACGACACCTACCGTGTCTTGGAAAGCTTTCGCCCTTTTTTAGGCCCGAGGGGCAACGGGATCGTTGAGGTCATAGGGTGTTTGAACGAAATGCTGAAGAGCGAGCACGGGCAGAGGATGAGGGATTGCCTGCGCTCCTTCGCCTTCAGCGGGGACTTCCAGAGCCTGGAGGTGAAGGGCCAGGATGCTCTTGGCGGCGCTAAGCCCTTCTCCCTGTTCATCGCCTTGATGCTCCTCAAGCTGGCCGACGCCCCGCTTTTCGAAAAGGGGCTGTCCGGTCGCTCTCTCGGGTCGCCTGGCGAATCGGATGGCCTTCTGCTGTAGAGGCGGGCCAGGGACTGAGGCGAAAGGGGGAGATGCTATGCCTGAAGATGGGGTCAGCGCCGAGGCCTTAGGCTTGGCTGGCGTCGTCTTGAAGCCGCTTTACCAGAAGATCGTCAAACAGCTCGAATCCCAGAGGGTGGAGGGGAGCGCTGGAGGCGGGGCGGTGAGGGTGGTCCTCAGCGGGAAGCAGGAAGTGATCGATGTGAGCGTGGCTCCGGAAGCAGCTGGTGATGCTGCTGCCTTGGAGAGGCTGGTCTTCGCTGCGGTGGAGAGCGCCTTGAAGAGATCGCATGAGCTGATCAAGAGGGAGCTGAAGAAGCATCTCGGGGCAGCCTTCCCCGACGACCTCTCCTGAGGTGTGCCCTCCTGTGCTCCTGGCGCATAGAATTATTTTTGTGACTGCTGATCAAAAAGGGGGAGTGGGATTTGGGAGAGGGGAAGGGGGCAGCTCCGGAGAATCAAGCGAGCCTTTTTTCGGTTATGGCGAATACCCTGAGCGGCATCGAGGAGAGGCGCTGTGACCTCAACGGCGTGATCGCCGTGCTTTCTCTGTTCAACCTCTTCAGCATCTTGAACCTGGTCAACGACCCGGCGCTCGCTGTCGGGAGGAGCGGAGGGATCTTGCCTGGCAAGCCTGACCTCCTGGGAGCCATGCTCAATATCCTCGGAGGTGGCAAGGGGGGTATGGAGGCGATGCTGAACCTCATGCAGGGCCTCGCCGGCAAAAAGTTGGCTCCCGAGGCTCTCTCTTCTCTCCTTTC
>JBNATO010000171.1:0-4942 GCA_049701555.1 Thermacetogeniaceae bacterium
TCAAGCGCGCATATCGCCTCATCAGATACCTCCACCCGACTCTTTTAGAACATTATACCATAAGACATCAGCTGGCAGATTTAAGCCGAAGAAGGGGACATTACGCCCCCTCGCTCCAGAGCATATAAAAACCCCAGGGCTTCTTCAGCCCCAGGGTTTTTATATTTTTTGTCAGGCGATCTTGCTCCTCTTCCGCGTCAGCTCAGCCACCACATCGGCAGGCACCCGCTCATATCCGGCGACCTGCATGGTGTAGGTGCCGCGGCCCTGGGTGAGCGAGCGCAGGTCTGTGGCATAGCCGAACATCGTCTCCAAAGGCACGGAGGCCGTGATCTCGCAGATATCCTCGTTGAGCTCCGTGGACTCGATGCGCCCGCGCCTGGCGTTGAGGTCTCCGATGATGTCGCCCATGTACTCCCGCGGGGCGACCACTTCGACCCTCATGATCGGCTCGAGGATCACCGGCTTCGCCTTTTGCACAGCGTTCTGGAAGGCCGCCATCGCCGCCATCTTAAAGGCGAGCTCCGAAGAGTCGACCTCGTGGTAGGAGCCGCCGGTAACTGTCGCCTGGATATCAACCATCGGGAAGCCGCAGAGCGCTCCTTTAAGCATAGCCTCCCTGATACCAGCATCGATGGCCGGCATGTAGGCCTTGGGGATAACTCCACCAACGGTCTTGTCGACAAACCTGTACCCCTCTCCTGGAGCAAGCGGCTCGATCTCCAGGACGACGTGGCCGTACTGGCCGTGGCCTCCCGTCTGCTTGATGTATTTCCCCTCGCCCTTCGCCTGCATCGTGATGGTCTCCTTATAGGCGACCTGAGGCTGGCCGACATCGGCCTTCACGTTGAACTCCCGGTGCAGCCTGTCGACGATGATCTCCAGGTGCAGCTCTCCCATGCCGGCGATCAAGGTCTGGCCCGTCTCAGGGTCGATATAGGTGCGGAAGGTCGGGTCCTCTTCGGCCAGCTTGTGCAGGGCAAGGCCCATCTTGTCCTGGTCATCCCTAGTCTTCGGCTCAATGGCACAAGTGATCACAGGCTCGGAGAACTCCATCTTCTCCAACTGCAGCCGGTGGTCCTCAAGGCACAGGGTGTCGCCTGTCACAGTGTCCTTGAGCCCGATGACGGCAGCGATATCCCCGGCGCCAACCTCCTTGATCTCCTGCCTGTAGTTGGCGTGCATCTTCACTAGTCGTCCGATGCGCTCTTTCTTGCCTTTAGTGGCGTTGTAGACGGTCTTCCCAGCCTCCAGCTTGCCCGAATAGATTCTGATAAAGACCAACTTGCCGTAAGGATCTGCCTGGACCTTGAATGCCAGCGCAGCCAGAGGCTCGTCATCCCCAGCTCGGCACTCCACAGCCTCGCCAGTCTCCGGATCAACCGCATTAACAGGCGGGAGATCGATCGGTGATGGCAGATAGTCGACGATGGCATCGAGCAAAGGCTGCACACCCTTGTTGCGCTTCGAAGAACCGCACAGCACGGGGACGATCTTCTGCTCAATGGTTCCCTTCCTGATCGCAGCCTTGATCTCTTCAACAGAGATCGGGTCCCCGTTCAGATACTTCTCCATCAGGGAGTCATCCACATCGGCAAGCGTCTCCAGAAGGCGCTCCCTGTAGCAGCGCTTCTGCTCCACCATTTCCTCCGGGACGTCTGTCTCCTCTATGACCTCACCCAGTTCGTCCCTGTAAAAGATCGCTCGATCCCTCACAAGGTCGATCATCCCCTGGAAGGAGTCCTCTCTCCCGATGGGGATCTGGACAGGCACAGCGTTCGCCCTCAAGCGCTGGCGAATCGACTCCACCGCTTTATAGAAGTCCGCCCCGGTGCGGTCCATCTTATTGATGTAGGCGATCCTCGGGATGCGATGCCTGTCCGCATGCCTCCAAACAGTCTCGGACTGCGGCTCAACGCCTGCCACCGCATCGAAAATGGCCACAACGCCGTCGAGCACCCTCAGGCAGCGCTCCACCTCAACCGTAAAGTCGACGTGACCCGGGGTATCGATCAGGTTGATCTGGCAGTCCCTCCACCTGCAGGTAGTAGCGGCAGAGGTGATCGTGATCCCCCGTTCCTGCTCCTGGATGCGCCAGTCCATGGTCGCTGAGCCATCGTCCACCTCGCCGATCCTGTGGACAAGCCCTGTGTAATACAGAATGCGCTCCGTCGTGGTGGTCTTACCAGCATCTATATGAGCCACTATTCCGATATTCCGGATCTTATCCAGCGAAGGTTTTCCAAACATAACCATCCTCCTTTGCTCCAATAATCGCATTTTTTCTGAGGTTTCAGCCGCGTCCCTTCCCCGACTCCCGCCGGAGCACTCCCGCACAGCTGGCTTTACACCATAAAACAGAAGAAGCCCTGTTCCCAAGGCTTCTGTTCCAGTCCCTCTTTGTGCAGAAAAAAGACCGGGCCAAAAACCACACAACGCTTGTTAATATATAACACAGTTCGCTTTTTGTCAAGCGCACCCTCTGCTCTGAAATCCTGCGCCTCTTTCAGCCTGAAACAACCGCGCCCTTCGCAAAATCACTCGGGGGGTTCTTCACCAGGCTCTCCATTCACAGGCTCCGGACGGCCGTGGCCCCATCCCCTGCGCCAGCAGTGCCGCATGCCCCCGCCTCTCTCCAGCGGCTCTCTCTTGCACCTAGGGCACGCAATATTCTGTGTCTCCTCCCCAGCTTTCAAAGGAAACTCATACTCACAGCCGCAGCTGTCGCACTTGAAAACCCGCAAGGGAGGCACTTGGTATTCCCCTCCCTCCACCCGCAGCACCTTCCCATTGACCAGGGCATCGGCGATCTTCGACCTGGCAGCATAGAGGATTCGCTGGAAGGTGGTGCGCCCAATTCCCATGCGTTCGGCGCACTGCTCCTGGTCGAGCCCCACCAGGTCCTTCAAGCGGACTGCCTCCAGCTCCTCAACAGAGAGCCTCACCTCTTCCATCTCGCCGACCGGGAACCCTGCCGGTTGAAAATAGCTAACCGTCGGAAGAGCTTCCACCCAACACCTCTTTCTCCTCCTGGGCACAGCTTCACCTCCTGCTGCATCCCCTACAACCGATTCCACAGCACTCCGCCAATCAACTCTGAATATACCACATACCACAGCCAACCACAAGAAGAGGAGGGCTCGCGGTCCAAGGCATCAAAGAAGGGCGCCTGAGAGCGGCGCCCTTCCTGGCTTTAATCCCTCTTCTATGCAGCCGGCGGCTTATAGGCAGTGAGGAGGTACTCCTCAGGGCTATCGCTGATTTCCACACAAATGAACCCCGCCTCCTCGAAAATGCGCCGGGCCTCCGCCTCATCCGGAAGGAGGTCATTGCCGACAACACCGCCTAGGGAACGGTGCAGAGCGTTTACCATCTCCCGGCCCATCGTATGGCAAACAGTAACCCTCCCCCCTGGCTTCAGGATGCGCAGCATCTCCTTGGCAGCAGCCGGTTTATCCTGAAGATGAGGAAAACAGGAATTACAGATGATCTCGTCAAAGACACAGTCAAGAAAAGGTGTGCGGGCCAGATCCCCGACAATATAGGTGATGTTCTCATCGCCGTGCTTTTCCCTCGCCCGCCGCAGCATCTCTTCGGCGAAATCCAAAGCGACGATCCTGCCTTCCCTTCCCACAGCCTGGCGCAGAAAAGGGATGAGAACACCCGTCCCGCTCCCTGCATCGAGGACGGTGCTTCCTGCCTTGATGCCGAGCTTCTCCACAATCCTGGCGAGACGGCTGACCGTCACCTCATCGATCAAGCTGTCCCAAACAGCGGCCTTTTCATTGAAGTAATTCCGATGACTCTCCGACAAACCCTTCGCACCTCCACTCTTTCACCTTGCGCTTCGGAGAAAAGACAGAGCACAGAATAAAAATAAAGGCAGCTACCAGGGCGATGGTGGCACCGCTGGGGAGATCAAACATGTACGAAAGGATCAGGCCTCCCCAACATGAGCACACTCCAAAAACCCCAGCGAGCACAAACAGCTTCTTCAGGCTGTATGTCAGCTGATAGGCAGCTGCAGCCGGGTTGACAATCAGGTTGAAGATCAGGATACCTCCGATGCTGCGCAGAGAGGCGGTGATCACCAGCCCTGTCAAAAAAAGCATCCCGTAGAAGACCAGATGGGCGGGTATCCCCACGGCCAACGCCGCCTCCCTGTGGAAGATCACCGCCTGGATCTCCTTGAAAAAGAGGACAACAGAGCCCACCACTAAGGCGCAGACCGCTGCCAGCAGGAGCAGATCACCCTTCCCAACCGTCAGGATGCTCCCCCAGAGGATCTCCAAGGCCTGCGTCTTAGGCCCAGGCAGGAGCCCCATGAAGAGAAAGGCCAACCCGATCATCACGGAAAAGATGATCCCGATCGGTGTATCGGGGTTGAATTCCCCGCGGTCCGCCACGGGCCCGATGACAGAGGCCGCCGCAAGGCTGAAGACAGAGGCGCCTGCCACAGGGCTGAACCCCAGGAGCGTTCCCAGCAGCGCCCCGGCGAAGGCTGCGTGGGAAATGGCCACGCCGATAAAGGAGATGTGCATCGTCACCACAAAGACGCCGATCAGCGAGCAGGCCACCCCTCCCAGCAGCCCAGCTAAAAAGGCGTTATGCATGAAGGTGTATCCGAATATTCCTAGATCCAGCTCCTAACCCTCCTTCGTAAAGGGAGTATATATCGCTGAGGCCTGTTGTCCTCGAAAACGACATCCAGCAACTCTTCCCGCAAGACATCCTCGGGCCTTCCCTGAGCCAAGATCCTCCCGGACCTCATCAGCACGATCCAGTCGCAGAACCGTGCAGCCACATCGAGCTCATGCGTGACCATAAGCGTGGTGTGGTCTCCATTCTCCTGAAACTCCCGCACTAGATCCAGGATCTCCTCCTTCACCTGCCTGTCGAGGGATGCAGTCGGCTCATCCAGGAGCAGGATCTCCGGCTCCTG
>JBNATO010000172.1:0-4892 GCA_049701555.1 Thermacetogeniaceae bacterium
ACCAGAAACAAATACGCCAGTTGGAAGATATTTTAGAGGCGGATCGTTGGGCGCGTTGCCACGCGAAGCAGGTCATTGATTCTAAAAGTTGAGGAGGCCCAAAGTGTTTCTCATCTTGTCACTCATAATCCTAGGATTCTTGATCGTAGTACATGAACTAGGTCATTTTGTCGTCGCTAAGATTGTTGGTATCCATGTAGACGAATTTAGTATCGGTTTTGGACCCAAACTGATCAGCATTAAATCCACAAAGGACCAAACAATGTATTCCCTGCGTCTCTTTCCTCTTGGAGGCTATGTCAAAATGGCAGGAATGGAGCCAGATGACGAGCGCATAGACGGCTTTAATAAAAAGCCGCTAAAGGCTCGATTTGCCGTTGTTTCGGCTGGTTCCATAACAAATTTCTTCGTAGCAATAGTCCTCTTTATAATTGTGTTTAGCGTGATCGGTATACCTATTCCATCCACTGCTAATGTGGTAGGTGATGTAATACCGGGAAGTCCTGCCGATAAGGCTGGCTTAAGAGCAGGTGACAGAATACTCAGGGTCAACGATATTGATACACCGACTTGGAATGACATTGCCACTAAAATACACTACAGTGATGGAAGAAAAATCAATCTGATGATCGAACGCAATGGCCGAGAACGCTTTATAGAAGTTACCCCCCAATATAATCCTAAAACTCAGACAAGCCAGATAGGTATCAAACAAGTTATTAAATGGGAAAAACAGAGCTTTACAAGGGCAGTGATGCTGGGATTGGAGCGTGCCTTTGGGTTTTCCAAATTAATTTTGGTGGGAATTTATGGTATGATCACAGGCTCTATTCCACCGAATGAAATTACAGGGCCTGTAGGAATTACCCAAATGATCGGGGACGCGGCACGGGAAGGATTAGGTTATTTGCTTAGCTTTACTGCAATCTTAGGGATTAATCTGGCCATAGTAAACCTATTGCCAATACCTTCTTTGGATGGAAGCAGACTCCTTTTTCTATGTATTGAAGGGATTCGAGGAAAACCTATCGATCCTCAAAAGGAAAACCTTATTCATCTGATCGGTCTAGCGCTTTTAATGGTTCTATTTCTATTGATTACCTATAATGACATTCTCCGGCTGATTGCTGCCGGTGATTAAAATGAGCATAAAGCGTAAACCAACAAGGCAGATTATGTTGGGCAAAATCCCTGTCGGCGGGGGAGCCCCTGTCTCCGTTCAAACCATGACAAAAACCGATACTCGCGATGTCAAGGCAACAATAGAACAGATCCATGAATTAGAAAAAATAGGTTGCGATATTATCCGTGTTGCAGTACCCGATAGAGATGCCGCTGAGGCGCTAAAAGAAATCAAGAAACACACTAACATCCCTATAGTCGCGGATATTCATTTTGACTACCGACTCGCACTGCTGGCCATCAAAAACGGCGTTGATGGCCTTAGAATTAACCCTGGAAATATTGGAAGCCAGGAGAAAGTTCGTGAGATCGTAAGAGCTGCCTCAGATAGACACATTCCAATTCGCATCGGCGTCAATAGCGGTTCTCTTGCAAAGGATATATTAGAAAAATACGGCAGGACACCCCTAGGATTAGTTGAGAGCGCTTTGTCGCACGTAAAGATACTTGAGAAAGAGAACTTTTATGACATAAAGATCTCAGTAAAAGCAACTGACGTTATGACAACAATCGAAGCATACCGTCTTCTTTCAGCGAGAGTAGAATACCCACTCCACTTAGGAGTCACCGAAGCAGGAACAGGCCAAATGGGTGTAATAAAGTCAGCAGTCGGGATTGGTACGCTGCTCGCAGAGGGCATAGGAGATACCATACGGGTTTCCCTTACAGGCCCACCCCACGAGGAAGTCAAAGTAGGACAGGCCATTCTGAGGGCCTTAGGGCTTCGTTCGGAAGGAATTGAGGTGATCTCATGTCCAACGTGTGGCCGCTGCAATGTCGACATTGTCTCGATCGTTAAAGATGTAGAACAAAAACTCCCATTTACGAAGCAAGAGCTCAAAATAGCTGTAATGGGATGTTCTGTTAACGGGCCAGGTGAAGCGAGAGAAGCCGACGTGGGTATAGCCGGAGGGAAAGGCTGCGGTCTTCTCTTCAAAAAAGGAAAACTAATTCGTAAAGTTCCAGAAAAAGAACTAGTGGATACTCTTATCAAAGAGGTTTATGAAATACTAAAAGAAAGGAAGAGCAGCGATGCGGGTAACTCAAATGTTGATACCGACACTTAGAGAGATTCCTGCAGAAGCAGACACCATCAGCCATCAACTTTTGCTGAGGGCTGGTATGATAAGAAGAGTCGCAGCAGGCGTCTATACACTCCTTCCACTGGGTTACCGGGTTGTTCAGAAAATTGAACAGATCGTGAGAGAAGAAATGAATAGAGCAGGCGGAGTAGAAATGCTCCTGCCAATAATTCAACCGGCTGAGCTGTGGCTCAAAACGGGCCGATGGCATGTTTATGGGCCTGAACTCTTTAAATTAAGAGACAGACACAACCGTGACTTTTGCTTAGGCCCAACGCATGAAGAAATCATTACTGACCTGGTTCGCCAAGAGGTAAAGTCATACCGCCAGCTTCCTCTTCTGCTCTATCAAATAAACAACAAATACCGAGACGAGCGGCGGCCACGGTTCGGACTATTGCGAGGAAGAGAATTTATCATGAAAGATCTCTATTCATTTGATAAGGATGAGGAAGGATTAAACATCAGCTACAAAAAGATGTTTGATGCCTATACAAGGGTTTTCACCCGATGTGGGCTCACTTTTCGTGCAGTTGAAGCGGATTCAGGAGCTATCGGAGGCAGCGATACTCATGAGTTTGTGGTTCTGGCAGATACAGGCGAGGCTGAGATTGTTTTCTGTACATCGTGCGATTATGCGGCAGACGTGGAAAAAGCACCATGCAAAGCGGTAAGCCAAACCGCTGGCAGTGAGGAAGAGATGAAGGACAAGGAACTTGTTGCAACGCCCGGTGCTCAAAAAGTAGAAGAGGTAGCAGCTTATCTCGGTATACCTGCTGAAAAGATCATCAAGACATTGCTATATCAAGCAGATGGCAGCCTCGTCGCAGTCCTTGTCCGCGGAGACCGCCGCGCTAATGAGATCAAGATAAAGAACTTCCTGGGAGCCAACCAACTGGAGGCAGTTGAGGAGAGCGATTTACCACTGGGTTATATTGGACCGATCGGCTTAAAAGAAAAGGGAGTAGTTAAGGTTCTAGCAGACGAAGAGGTTCGATATTTGAAAAACGCTGCAGTTGGAGCAAACCAAAGCGGTTTTCACTATTGCAATGTCAATCCAGATAGGGATTTTATGGTTGACCATTATGGAGATTTCAGGGTAGCAGAAGAAGGGGACCCGTGCCCGAACTGCAATCAGCCTCTGAAAAAGAAAAGAGGCATTGAAGTTGGACAAATATTTAAACTCGGCACAAAGTACAGCAAAGCGATGGGTGCTACCGTTTTGGATGAACAGGGGAAGGAAATTCCCATTGTTATGGGGTGTTACGGCATCGGAATCACTAGAACGATGGCTGCAGCTGTTGAACAATGGCATGATGATGATGGTATAATTTGGCCGGTTGATATCGCGCCCTTCGAGGTTGTTATTATAGCAGTGAATCAACGGGATGCTCTGCAGGTCGAGATTGCCGAGAAAACTTATCACGATTTAAGGAGCGCTGGAATCGATGTCATATACGATGACCGTAATGAGCGGCCAGGTGTCAAATTTAAAGATGCTGATTTAATTGGATATCCCATTCGCTTAGTGGTAGGAAACCGGACAATAGAGGAAAATGTCCTGGAGATCAAAATACGCTCCACAGGAGAAATCATCTACAGAGATAGAGAAGGCGCGATAGAGTTTATTCAACAATGTTTAAACAATCTAAGGAACAGCAATAAATTATTGAGCGGCAGTGTTGCAGAAAACTTTTAGTTTTGTTATAATTGCAACAGGTGTGGCGAGAAACAATCTTTCTGCGAGTTGTTGCTTAAGAGTGGGTATTAGCCCACTCTTTCATATTATTTTTGAATGCCCTTCAAAAGCTTCTTAAAAAGGCAGTACTTGAGCGAGGTGTGTTATTTGAAAAAAGAAGCATTATATAAGACAGTAGAGGAACTGCTTAAGCCGATGCTTGTTGCCAGAGGAATTGAACTTGTGGACATAACCTTCGAGAAAGAAGGCAAAAGATGGTTTTTGCGTGTCTATATCGACAAACCCGGAGGTATTCAACTCCATGATTGCGAGGAGATAAGTAATTTTTTGGGCGAAAAGCTGGATGCTCTAGACCTTATTCCTCACCACTATTATTTAGAGGTTTCATCGCCAGGGATCGAGAGACCCCTCCGGAAACCTGACGACTTTATCAGGTTCCGCGGCAGAAATATCGTACTGAAGACCACTGTTCAAATACACGGTCAGAAAAATTTCCTGGGAATATTAAAAGACTTTGCTAATGATGAAGTAATTCTTGAAACGAAAACAGGAATTATAAATATACCTTTCAACTTTATCGCTAAAGCTAAGCTCAAAGTATTCTGAGAGGCTAGAGTTCTTGCTGATCAAGGAGGTGATATTTGTGAACACAGAATTTATCAATGCCTTGAAGGAAATAGAGAAAGAAAAAGGTATAAGCATTGACGTTCTGCTTCAGGCTATTGAACATGCTCTTTTGACTGCTTACAAGAAGAACTTTGGTTCAGCACAGAACGCCAGAATAGAAATAGAGAAAGATACAGGAGAAATCCGCGTGTTTGCCAGAAAGAATGTTGTAGAAACAGTCACAGATCCTAGGTTTGAAATCACTCCAGAAGAAGCCAAAAGGCTCAACCCCGCTTATGACGGCAGTTCTAACATTGTCGAAG
>JBNATO010000173.1:0-4828 GCA_049701555.1 Thermacetogeniaceae bacterium
GCGAAGCGCTCGTTTGGCTCCACGAAGAGCGATGCCCTCTCAAGACAAGACTCCAAAAGGTCCTTATCCACGTATAGATCCAACTCCGATGACCCGGGTATCACGCTCTCGTAGGCAGGGAAGCGGGCGTCGATAAGCCTCGTCGTGAGCACAAACCTCTCCGTCTGAAAGCTCACAACCCTCTTGTCCCAGGTCACCTCCAGCTGCTCATCGTCACCGACAAGCCTCACGGACTCGTTGACAGCCTGCGTCGGAACGAGGATGCCGCCTTCAACGTTGCCTTCAAAGGTATAAGGGATCCTCACGACAGAGAGCCTGTAAGTATCCGTAGACACGAGGATGAGATCCTCACCCTTCGCCTCGAAATAGATCCCTGCGTAATTCGGCCTGATCTCCCTCGCTGCAGCCGAGAAGACCACCTTTTTTGTAAGGTTTTTCCATAGCTCCCCTTCGATGCTTATGCCGTTTCCCAGAGCTCTGGGCTGGAGAGAGGGGAACTCCTCGGCATCCCACACATCCAACCTGACCGCAGCCCCTTCTCTATAGCGTACCTCCAGCCTGCTGCCCCTTCCGTTCCATTCCAAGATGACACCGCCCTCGGGGAGCCTGCGCACGAGGTCGAGAAAGTGCCTCAAGGGCACGACGAAGCTCCCGTCCTCGCTGATCTCCGCAGGGACCCTGATCGTCAGGCTGAGGTCGAGGTCCGTCCCTTGTAGGACGATCCCCTCATGGCCCGTAAACAGCAGGCAGCCGCCCAGGATCGGTGAGCTCGGCCTCGAAGGGACTACCCGGCTCAGCGCGGAAAGCGCCTGCAGGAGCTCTTGACGCTCACAGATTGCCTTCAAAATTTTTCCCCCTTCTCTGTCATATGAAGATCGAGTTGATCATAAAATGCTTAGGAGGATCAGTATTAGTGATGAATGGGATGTTGAAAACTTAGTTTACATGCTTGATGAAATGGAAAAAAACAAAAAGGCTCTTGTGGACTATGTTGTTTATTTCTGTCTGGCCTCTTGTGGATAATCTTTGATCAAGATGAAGACTTGAGCTCTTTGATGATCTCCTTGATCATGGCGTCGAGCTCCTCGTTTGTTTCCCTCTCTGCTTTGATCTTCTCGTAGGCATGGATAACTGTGGTATGGTCCCTGCCTCCGAATTCCTGTCCGACTTTGGGCAGAGAGGCGTCGGTGAGCTCGCGCGCCAGGTACATGGCGATCTGCCGTGGAAAGGCGACGTTGTGAGTCCTCCTCTTTGTCTTGAAGTCCTCGACCTTGAGGTTGAAATAGCGAGCTACGACCTTCTGGATCATCGGGATCGTGATGTTTTGGGTTCTGTCGCTGGAAAGGATGTCTTTTAGGGCCTCGTTGGCGCATTCGAGGTCGATGTCCCTCTGGTTGAGCGATGCATAGGCGATGATCCTGAGGAGCGCCCCTTCAAGCTCGCGGATGTTTGACTTTATCTTGGAGGCTATGAAGAGAAGGACATCGTCCGGAATCTCATAGTTCTCCAGCTGGGCCTTCTTTCTAAGTATAGCTATCCTTGTCTCCAGGTCTGGAGGCTGAATGTCAGCGAGGAGGCCCCATTCGAAGCGCGATCGGAGGCGGTCCTCCAGCGTCGGGATTTCCTTAGGAGGACGGTCGCTGGAGATGATGATCTGTTTGTTGGCTTCGTAAAGGGCGTTGAAGGTATGGAAGAACTCCTCCTGTGTCCTCTCTTTTCCTGCCAAAAATTGGATATCATCGATCAGGAGAATGTCGATCGTGCGGTATTTATTTCTGAACTCCACACCCTTGTCGTCTCTGATGGCGTTGATCAACTCGTTTGTGAAGGTCTCCGAAGATACGTAGACGACCTTGTAGCCCTTGAAGTTTTCCAAGACATAGTGGCCTATGGCGTGCATTAGGTGTGTCTTCCCAAGGCCGACGCCTCCGTAGATGAAGAGCGGGTTGTAGGCCTTGCTGGGTGCTTCAGCTACAGCCCTTGCTGCAGCGTGTGCAAGGCGGTTGCTGTTTCCGATAACGAAGGTGTCGAAGGTATACTTAGGGTTAAGGGTCGGCTGTGGTTCTGATTCGCGCGAGATCACGAAGCCGTCTTTGCCGTTCGCTGTGATGAACCGCAAGGTAACCTCCTGGTTCAGCTTTGCCTCCAGATGAGAGCGCAAGAGGGAGCTGAAGCGCGTCTCAAACCAGTCCCTTGTGAACTCGTTGAGTGTGGAGACGATCAGCGTGCCGTCATGGTAGGCGATAGGCTTTGTGACATTTGTTAGTGTCCTGAAGCTCTGCTCATCGAGTTCCCTCTCTAAGATCTTCAGAACCTCTTGCCATATGTCGTTGAGGCTGAACTTCATCGAGGATTCACCCTTGTTATCAACAGAATTATTCACAGCCTGTTGATAAGTTGTTGATAACTAAGCAGGTAAATGTCGAGATCAATATAACAGATCGGGATCGGCAGAGACAAGTAGTGCTTGACATACCTATCGAGTTGTCTATAATGGAAAAGGAAAAATGCGAAAGGATCGGAGCTATAAAACAACAGAAAGGTGGATTTAGATGAAGAGGACTTATCAGCCAAAGAACAGAAGAAGAAAGCGCGTCCATGGCTTTCTGAAGAGGATGAGCACGCCCGGCGGTAGAAAGGTTCTCTACAGAAGAAGGCTCAAGGGAAGAAAGAGGCTTGCAGTCTGATCGGAGATGTTGAGCCCTGAGAGAAGGATCAGTTCAGCTGAGGACTTCAAGAGGGTGTACGCAGAGGGTAAGGGCATCAGAGGAAGGTTCTTGACCCTGCGGTTCGCTGAGGGAAGAGGCGAGAAGACGCGGTTCGGTCTGGCTCCTGCAAGGAAGATCAAAAGCGCTGTCTTGAGGAACAGGGCAAAGAGAAGGCTTAGGGAGATTTGCAGGGCGTATCTCGATGAAATAAAGGATAGCTTCGATGTTGTGATAAATATAAAGAAGGAAGCTGTTGATGCCAGCTTCGAAGATCTTAAAAAGGATTTTCTGAGTGTTATGAGGAGAGCGGGGTTGTTGAAATAAAGGGAAGGATTATAGAAAGATTTTTGGTTGCCTTGATCAAGGTTTATCAGAGATGCTGGTCGTCATGGAGGCAGCCGAGTTGCCGGTTCTATCCTAGCTGTTCCGAATATGCTGCAGAAGCCTTGATGAGGTATGGCTTGATTCGAGGCTCTTTTTTTATATTGAAGCGGCTTTTGAGGTGTCATCCCTGGAACCCAGGTGGTTATGATCCACTGCCATAGGAAATAATATAAAAAAGAAGCAGGAGGTGGTAACCTACCTCGGCAGTGAAACTGGCGCGGTGGGGGTGCTTTGAGCAGCTGGGGAAGGTTTGTAGAGTTTTTCATGTATCTGATCCAATACTTCTACATATTCACTGAGAAGCTCGGTGTACCAAACTACGGATTAGCGATAATATTCTTCACGATCTCTATAAAAGCCATACTGTTTCCGCTGACACTAAAGCAGATGCGTTCGATGCGGGCGCTGCAAGAGATCCAGCCTAAGGTTGCGGAGATCCAGAAGAGATACAAGGGTCAGCCGGAAAAGGCGCAGGCCGAGATCATGAAGCTATACAAGGAAAAGGGAGCGAACCCCTTTTCCGGGTGTCTGCCTTTGCTCGTGCAGATGCCGGTTTTGTTCGCTCTGTTCAGCGCCCTCCAGGTATTCTTCAACCCGGCATATCTGCAGAGGAGCAAGCTGCATCTGCCGCCTGGTGTCGACCTGAGCAACGCCGGGTTCCTGTGGATAAGCAACTTAGGTAGGCCGGATCACCTGATCTTGCCTGTGCTGACGATGCTGGTGACCTTTTTGCAGCAGTACCTTACGAGCCTGACGACGACGGGGAAGATCGACCAGTCGCAGAGAACGATGATGATCCTTATGCCGATCTTCATCGGATGGATGGCTTTCAGCTTCCCTGCGGGGCTGGCTCTTTACTGGACAGTGTTCACTGCGCTCAGCACAGTCGAGATGCTTGTGATAAGAAGAATGATGTGGAGAGCTGAAAAAAAGGAGAAGGAAGCGAAGGCATGAGGGAGATCGAGGTAGAAGGGGCATCGAAGGAAGAGGCGATAAGGGAGGCCTTGAAGATCCTCGGCGTTGAGCGCGACAGGGTTGAAGTCGAGGTTATAGACGAGGGATCGCGCGGGTTTCTGGGGATTTTCGGTGGTAGGATGGCAAAGGTCAGGGTAAGGGTAAAGGATGCGGTAGAAGACGTGATAAGGGATGTTGTCGGTGAGATCATAGAGGCGATGGAGATAGATGTCAGGTTCGATGTGAAGCGGTCGGAAATATATTGGTGCGTTGATTTTGAGGGGCCTGACGTGAGGTACCTGATCGGCAGGCGGGGCGAGACGATTAACGCCCTGCAGTTCCTGGCTAGCATGATCGTCAGCAGGAGGACAGGGGAGAGGCTGCACCTGGTGATGGACGCCGAAGGGTATAGGAAGAGAAGGGAGGAGACGCTGAGGAGGCTTGCCAGGAGGCTCTCTGAGAGGGTGAGGAGGACGAAGAGGGATGTTGTTCTTGAACCGATGAGCCCCCAGGACAGGAGGATCATCCACTTGGAGTTGAAAGAGGACCCATGGGTGTATACGGTGAGCAGGGGTGAGGAGCCTTACAGGAGAGTATTGATAAGCCTGAGAAGATAAAAAATTTTTGGTGAAAAGAGGGAATTATATATTCCCTCTTTTTTATAGGCGGGAAGGTGTTTTGGCTGTGAGGGTCTTGGATGACGATGTGATAGCAGCTGTAGCAACTCCTTTGGGAGAGGGAGCGATCGCCATCATCAGGGTGAGCGGCAAGGGGTCGATAGA
>JBNATO010000174.1:0-4787 GCA_049701555.1 Thermacetogeniaceae bacterium
TCTTCATGCTGGTTTTGATTAACAACCGGGATCTCATGGGTGACTATGTCAACTCCGGTATTTTCAATGCCATCGCCTGGGTTACAGCAGTTGTCATGATCATTCTGACAGCCCTTTTGATCCTGATCTCCCTCGTTCCCGGTTTGCTCACCTGAGGCGGGGGATGGAGAGAACGATTCTGCTTTTATGCGCTCGACTTTATGAGGGGAAAAAGGGAGAGTGACAGGATTTGAGAATGTCGAAAACTGGGCTACCCTTATCCGAGGGACTCGATTAAAGTAACGTATAACGGTAGGTTGCTCTTCAATTTCAATTAATTATCAAAGCGGGAGGGGAAGGGTGATAAAGGGGATAGTGAGCAAATTGAGAAAAGGCTTGTTGCCGGGGATAATGGCCTGTTTAATCGTTGCTGCTCTCCTCGTGCCTTTCATGCACCTCACCAGGGTTGCCCATGCCAGGCATACCGTGGTGGGGAGGGGTTATGCCGCGAATTATGCTGCTTATCCTGCAGGGGTGAAAGAGGAACAGGTGAGGGCGCATCCTGTTTACTACCGTGATGGCGTGATCGTGCTGATGTATCACAACATCAACCCCCAGGCAAAGGGGGATGGGACGATTACCCCAGAGCGTTTTAAGAGCGACCTGGTGATGCTGAGGCAAAAGGGGTTCAACTTTATCAGCGCGGCGCAGCTGGCGGCTTTCCTTGATAGGCGTGGGGATGTCCCACCCAACGCCATCCTCTTGAGCTTTGATGACGGCTACGAAGGAACTTATCAGTATGCCCTGCCTGTGCTCAGGGAGGAGCATGCCCCAGCTGTGGTCTTTATCATCGAGGGATTCATGGGGACGAAGCAAGGGATGCTCACCTGGCAGCAGGTGGAGTTGCTTGAGAAAAGCGGTCTGGTCACCATTGGCGGGCATACCTTTGCCCAGCATTACCGGATTCCAAAGAAAGACGGGAAGTCTCTGATCCCTGTGACGGTAACACCTATCAGGGATCAGAAAACTGGGAAAGAGGAGACGATGGCTGATTACGAGAAAAGGATGCTTACAGATAGCCTGGAAGCTCAGCATGTGCTTTATGCCAGGCTTGGTCACACCACCCCCTACTTTGCCTATCCTTACGGGGCTTACACGCCGCAGCTTGTGAGGATCCTGCACTCCGCTGGGTACCGTTACCTGTTCACCGTGATCAGGGGAGTGAATAAAAGAGGGCAGGACCCAGACCATATCTACCGGATCAATGCCGGTTCACCATGGGTTTCGCCGGGGTGCCTCTATGCCACAATAAGGCGTGTTGTTTTTGAGTCAAGGTTTCCCCACCACATTCCTGCCACCTGGGTCCGATCCTGATCGCAACAGGCGGCTCGCCAGCACTCTACCGGAGGGGAGCGGTTTTTCGCCACGCCTGCAGGTAGCTCCAGAGACTGCCCCCGGCGTTGGCGGAAACGATAGCAAGGGCGATTTTAGGCAGGACTAAGGGGCTGGGGTAGACGAGATAGCGCGGCTCCCAGGTAGGGGCATATTTTTCCTTGAACTGGCGTAATCCCTTGAAGCTGTAAATCTGGTTGAAATGCTCGTAAAAGAAGTGGACCGCCCGTTCCTGCAAAGTGGCACCCGGCTGCCCGCCTACATTGGCCAGGGGGCAGAGCCCGAGGTTGAACGTGGTGTACCCCTCTTTCTTAAAGTGTTCTATCAGATGGACAAACATGAAGTCCACCAACCCCTTATCCTCTTCCCGGTAGCGCATGAGGTCGATGGTGCCTTCCATCCGCTGGTACTCAGGTATGATATTGGCGAATGCCTGAATTGTTTCCTGGGCATCCCTCACCACCATTACCGGGCAGGACCGCAGGTACTCGGTATCGAACCAACCCAGGGAAAACCGCTTTTCCCCGCCCTTTTTCCTTCTCAGCCAGTGATCGGAAACCTCCTTCAGTTCTCTGATAGTTTCGTCTGATAGGGGTGGGAGCAGCAACTCGGCCTGGTACCCCTTGCGCTCCAGACGTTTCACCGTCTGCCGCAGGCTTTTGCGGCTCCTGCCGGAGAGGGAAAAGCTCGCCAGATCTACTATCGCTTCTTCGCCGATTTTGAGGATTTTGTATCCGTGTTCCAGATAAACTGGGAGATGATCTGGCAGCGTCTGGTAAAAGGCCGGGTACCAGTCATTCTTTGCGCAGAGATCCGTAAACTCGCCTACAAGGCGCGGGATGTCGTCGTCAGGCCCCACCGGGTCGCCTAACACCACGGCTACATTGCCTACCAGCGTATAGGCCACGAAGCTGTCACCAGAGCGGCTGAAATGATAGAGCTTATCCGGCAAAAGCGTCAGATGCGCCAGAGAAGAGCGTCCGTGCTTGGTGACGATTGCCGCTGCCCTCTTTCTTTCAGCAGCCAAAACGGTGTGGCGGTAGACCACTGGTTGCAGCACCTTGCCCAGGCCGTAAAGGAGAGTGCCGAACTGGATCAACGCTAAGGAGTCCAAAAACCATCTGGCCAGCCGGTTGGGATGCGCAAGCTCCGGCGTGTTGAGCCAGGTCAGAAAGGCAATTGTTTGGTGTGAAGCTTCTGAGATGCAGAACTGCTGGTGGAAATGCCGGTCCAGCAGGTAAAAGCCGGCCAGACCGTAAAGGTAAGTGAAAAGGATGCCTCCCGCTAGGATTGCCAGCCCGTGACGCACGGAGGGAGGGTCGCTTGCGGCTGTGAATTCGGATCGTAAGGCGAGGAGTAGCACTAAGATGCTGAAGTTGATAAAGGCCTGGAGGTAGTGCGGCCCCCGGAGCAAAGCGGAGACTGTTGCCACGAAGAGGACGATCACCGTGATAAGCCATGCCTGTCTCTTGCGGCGGGCGAGGCTCCAGGAGAGAAACAGCTGCACCGACCCGGCAATGACGTTGCCGAGCCAGCCTCCCTGCAGCACTGCTCCCGGCAGGGAGTGTACCAGCCGGTGAAAGTGCGGATGGTGGTGAACCAGCCAGGCTGAAAGGATGTTGGCCAATCCCATTAAGCTGACCAAGCATGCCACGATGATCTGAACGTGACCAGAGCGTTTCCTCACCACTGGGACACCACCCGCTTCAGAACCAGAGAGCCGCAGAGCATCGGGACCCAGAAGCTGAGACCCCGGTAGATAAAGGTGACCGTTATTGCCTGTTCCAGGGGAATTCCCAGAGATGCGTAGGCAGCGGTCATTGCTCCCTCCGCAAAGCCGACACCCTGAGGGGTAATGGAGATGATCATGAAGAGCACCCCGATGGCGTAACCTGTAAGCAGTCTGCCCGGGCCGGGGTTCTGGTTAAAGGCCAGGAAGAGGGCTTCCAGCTGGAGCAGGCCAATGCCTTCCACCAGCAGGGCGTGTGCCGTCGCCAGGAGGAAGGCAGCATGGTCCCTGGTAATTGTGTTCAAGGCAGAAGACAGCTGCCAGATAAAATCATTTGCTCTGGTTTTCCCTTCGGCGATTCTTCCAGTCAGCTTCCGGGGGAAGGAGAGGTTTTCCAGCCTGTTCATCAAACCTATGACCATTGCTGAAATTGTCGCGGGCCGCCTGGCGATGAACGCTAACCCAAAAGCGATGCTGGCGACCAGGGCTGCCAGGGTGACGGCGGCGGCGATTTCGTAACCCGTCAGGTTGCCGCGGATGAGCAGGTAGCAGATCGCCAGTGTCAGGGTGGCCAGAAAGGCGAGGTAGTCGAAAAGGTAGTATGTGAGATTGGCCAGCAAAGAGCGGGCGAGTTCGAGTTTCTTTGCCTGAGCGTCATAAAGGATCAGTCCTGTGCCTGAAATCGTCCCGCCGGGGACGACAGCCGAGACGAAGGAGGCGGCCATAACGAGCAATGAAAAATGGCCGAGACTTGCGGGCAGCCCAAACATCCTGTAAATCGCTGTGTATAAGGCGCTTTGGTTGAGGATGAACAAAAGCTGCAGGAAAGCTGCAACGGCGACCCACCACCACCTGCCGCGGGCCAGGGTTTGCCAGAGCGCCCTTCCCTGGCCGAAATTTACCGCCACAGCGGCGGCGGCCAAAAACAGAAGGGCCGGATAGAGCAGTCTGCGGGGAGCAATGGTCCCCAGCGGTTTTTTCCTGTATTCGTTCATCACACATCCCAATTCTGATTAATTCTGATTGTAGTCATTGACATCTGAGATCAAGTGATGCTGGCAGTTCAGAGATAGCGGCTTTTTTTTGTAAGTAAGGAGGGAGAGCCCTGCTCCCTCCTGTCGCTCTAAATTGTCTTAAATTAACTATTTTTGGCAACATTCTTTTTCGCTGCAGCCTTTGCCGATCCTGTCTTTTTGCGCACTGTGACTGACTTGTGGGTTTTCTTTTGAGCAGTTGCCAGCTTGCTGACTTTTTTCTTGCGGGCATTTGTTTTTGCTTTAGCTTGTACCTTTGCTTTGCCTGAAGTGCTCTTTTTAACTGTTGCTTTTGCTTTGAGATTGACTGGTTTTGCCGTTTGATGCTTGACCGTTACTGCTTTGTGTTTCACCGCCTGGTTTGCTGTTGCTGCAGCTGCAGTAGCCTGGAGAGGTGCAGCAGCGGCAAAGAACATCATGGTGACGAGCGCCAGAAATTTAATCAGTTTCCCCTTTAGACTCACCTTTTCCACCTCCCTTCTTGTTTTTATACCATTACCAAAATTTTATTTTGCCAGACCCTAATTTAATTCTACCATATAGTTCATGTGACCCCATATCCAAGAAATGAGTCAGTCCGTGTCAAGACTTAGTAGGAAACTTTACACTTAAGAGACCTCGACACAATAAAGGCAGATTTAGTAAAAATCACA
>JBNATO010000175.1:0-4769 GCA_049701555.1 Thermacetogeniaceae bacterium
GCCTGATTCATGTATCAGGAGCTCAGAGTCTACCGCAACGATGCGATCAGCCTTGAGGAGATAGAGGCGATGATGCCTTCAGCGATCATCCTCTCTCCGGGCCCCTGTACCCCCAATGAGGCGGGAATCTGTCTTGACGTAGTGGCTTCCTTTTCTGGGCGGTTTCCGATCCTCGGGGTCTGTCTCGGTCACCAGGTGATCGGGCAGGCCTTTGGGGCGGAGGTCGTCCGCGCGGATCGCCTCATGCACGGAAAAACATCGCTGATCTACCATGATGGGCGCACCATCTTTAGAGGGCTTCAAAACCCTTTTGAAGCCACGCGCTACCATTCCCTTATCCTGCGCCGCGAAAGCCTTCCTGATTGCTTGGAGGTCACTGCTGAGACGGAGATGGGAGAGGTCATGGGGGTTCGCCACCGCCAGCTTTTTGTAGAGGGGGTACAGTTTCACCCGGAGTCGATTCTCACCGCTGAAGGGAAAAAACTTTTGAGAAACTTCCTCGCTCTTGTCGCTGAACACTGGCGGAGTGAGAAGGGAGGAGAAACGAGCCTCGTTCATCGGAGAGAGAAGGGATTGTTTGTGAGCAGGGGGGTGGCCAACATTGATTATTAAAGAGATTCCCTTCATGGATCCGGTTGCGGTCTTTGAGGACTTGCGGGAACGTCCTTTCAGTTTTTTCCTCGACAGCGGAATGGATGCCGAGAGGCTAGGGCGCTTTTCTTTTATCGGAAGCGATCCCGTTTTGGTCTTTCGGTCTAAGCGCCGGCAGATAGAGATGTTGAGAAATGGGGGATGGGAGAAGAGAGTTGGGGATCCCTTCGATGCATTGCGGGAACTCCTTGATAGCTTTCGCCTTGAGGCCAATCCTTCGCTGCCGGTTCCGGTCGCAGCAGGGGCCTTCGGCTACTTCGCCTATGACTTGGGATGGCAGATCGAGAGGCTGCCGGACAGGGCTGTGGACGACCTCCAGGTACCTGACTGCTACCTCGGCTTTTACGACAGGCTCATCGTCTTTGACCATCTCTTGGGGAAAGCCTATCTGACATCAACCGGAGTCGACGGCAGCGGAACTCCCTCAGCTGTAAAGGCTCGTGAGAGGTTAGAGGAATTGGAGCTTCTTGTGGGGCAGTCTCGAAAGGAAGAGCGAAGTGCCGACGAACGGTTGGAAGAGGCGCATCGTCCTCTCCGGCTTACCAGCCACTTTACTCTTGAGACCTACTGCGATGCAGTCAACCGCGTAAAGGATTACATCGCTGCAGGGGACATCTTCCAGGCCAATTTGAGCCAGAGATTCGCGTGTCCCCTTCCTTACTCTCCTTGGGATCTTTATAAGCGCTTGCGTTCTATCAATCCCGCTCCCTTCGCTGCCTATCTCAGCTATCCGGAGTTGATCATCGCCAGCGCCTCTCCCGAGAGGTTCCTTAAGGTGAAGGACAGATTCGTAGAGACGAGGCCGATAAAGGGGACACGGCCGCGGGGAAAAGACCCCGCTGAGGACCTGCGCCTGCGCTCGGAACTCTTGAACAGCGTTAAGGACCGAGCAGAGCTGACGATGATCGTTGATCTTGAGCGCAACGACTTGGGAAGGGTATGCAGCTATGGGAGCGTTCATGTTCCTGAGCTGATCGTTCTTGAGGAATATCCTACCGTTTTTCATCTTGTCTCCACGGTGAGAGGCGTTCTTGCACCCGGAAGGGATCTCGTGGACCTCTTGAAAGCTACTTTCCCTGGCGGCTCGATCACCGGTGCTCCGAAGATCAGGGCGATGGAGATCATCGAAGAACTGGAACCGGTCAAAAGAGGGGTTTACACAGGGTCGATCGGATATCTTGGATTCGACGGCTCAGCCGACCTGAGCATTGTGATCAGGACGTTTGTCATCAAGGACGGGTGGGCGTATTTCCAGGTCGGAGGCGGTATTGTCGCCGATTCCGACCCCGAGATGGAATATTGGGAGACCATCCACAAAGGGCGGGCTCTGATGCTTGCGCTTGGCTGTGGAAAGGAGGCTTTTCTTGAGTGTCTAGGTTAGCCTGGGTTAACGGCAGGATAGTGGATGAAGGAGAGTTTTGCCTGAGGGTTCGTGATAGAGGGTTTCTCTACGGAGACGGCTTGTTTGAGACTGTGAGGGTCTACAGCGGCAGGCCTTTTGGCTGGGATCAGCATCTGGCGAGGCTGGCTGAGGGGTGCAGCAGGTTGGGGATCTCCTATCCTGGCGAGCTGATCTCGAGCGGAGCAGAAGAGCTCCTCAGGAGGGTGGGCGATGTCGATGGTAGCCTGCGGGTCACCGTGACAAGAGGCGAGTCGGGGCGTGGGCTTCTGGCACCGCCTGCGCTGGAGCCTACTGTGGCGATCACCTTGAGCCGGGGAGCCCCCTATGACGAGCATGCTTATGAGCGTGGTTTCAAGGCGATAACCGTCAGCTTTCCCCGCAACCACCTATCCCCCTTGGTTAGTTTGAAAACTCTCAACTGCCTTGAAAATGTGCTGGGAAGGCGGGAGGCCGAAGCCGCTGGGGCGGATGAGGGGATCTTTCTCAATCTCAGGGGAGAGGTGGCTGAGGGGACCATCAGCAACGTGTTCATTGTCTTGGAAAATCGAGAGATCGTCACTCCGCCGTTGAAAAGCGGTATTCTTCCTGGGATCACGCGAAAATTGGTGATTAAACTGGCTGTTGAGCTGGGCTACAGCGTCTACGAGAGGCCGATTTTCCCGAGCGATATCCTGAAGGCAAAGGAGGCGTTTTTGACAAACTCTCTGCTGGAGGTGATGCCGCTTGTTGCGCTGGACGGCAAACTGATAGGGCGGGGTCTGCCGGGCCCGGCGACGCTGGATCTGAGAAGTGCCTACAGAGAGCATGTTCAGAAACAAAGCTCTGGCGGCGGGCTTTGTGCTTGAAAAAGAGGCTCATTGGTATAAATTGGAGCAGGAGATCGAACGATTCCCTAGAATTTTTATAAGAGAAAAGCAGCGTTTTGGGAGATGCGGTGAGTTTGATTTCTTATACTGTGCAGCATATTCTGGTTTTGCGCCTGCTGATGAGCTACAATTTTGAGTCAGTCCGAACCCTTCACAATCTCCTGTTTCTCGTAAGCGCTGAGAAGATGGAGTACCAAGAGCTGGGGTTTTACGATTTTGTGAGGACGAGCACAGGCGCATACAGCAGGAGCGTTCAGAGGATTGTGGACGATCTCAGAAAGGAGGGCCTCATCGAAGAAGAGAGGCTTCGCTTGACTGAGAAAGGGCGCCGTATATACTCAACCCTCGGGTCTTCTCTCAAGCCGTTCAGCTCTTTTTGGAACCTCTGCGTGGATATCGTGGAAAGGTACGGGGGAGACCCGGAGGAGCTCAACCGTAGGGTTTTTTACAACCTCACTTTCAGACGTGCCAAGATCGGAGAGATGGTGTTTTTCCCCTAAAGGCCTTCTTTTTTTGTTTGTTTGGAATGAATTTGGGCTTCTGCTAGAAGAATAAGCACAGGAGGTTTGCAGCAGGTTGTTCTCTTTGGGAAAAACCATTTTGGCAGTAGATATCGGTGCTGGGACGCAAGACATCCTTCTCTATGAAGAGGGAATTCCTGTTGAAAACTGCGTGAAGCTTGTGCTGCCTTCCCAAACGCGGATCATGGCCAAAAGGGTAGCGAAGGCAACGGAGAGGAAGCAGGACATCTACCTCTGCGGCAGCCTGATGGGCGGCGGGCCGATTGTGAGCGCCTTACGCCGCCATTTAGATGCGGGCTTGAACGTCTATGCGACCCCCTACGCTGCCAAGACGATTCGGGATGACCTCCGCCAGGTAGAGGCGATGGGGGTGAAGATCGTAGAAAAAAAGCCTGAAAAAGACTGCATCGGCCTCTACCTTCAAGACCTTGACCTGGACTCGCTCGGCCAGGCTCTTTCCCTGTTTGATGTGGAGCTCCCCGAAACGGTGGCAGTGGCCGTCCAGGACCACGGCGAATCTATCGGCAAGAGCAACCGGAGGTTTCGCTTTGAGCAATGGGAGTCCTTTCTTGAAAGGGGCGGTCTCCTCTCTGATCTGATTTATAGGGAGGTGCCGCCGCATCTGACGAGGATGCGGGCGGTGCAGGACGCTGTTCCGGGTGCCTTCATGATGGACACAGGTGCCGCTGCCATAAGGGGTGCGTTGCTTGACCCCGTAGTCGGAAGCAAGCAGGATGAAGGGGTCATGGTGGTCAACGTCGGCAACCAGCATGTTTTGGCGGCTCTCGTTAAGGGAGAGCGCATGTGGGGGATTTTTGAGCATCACACCGGATTGATGACCCCAGAGAAGCTAAAAGATTACCTCTGCCGTTTTGCCAGAGGAGAAGTGAGCAATGATGAGGTTTTTGAGGATGGCGGACATGGCTGTGCCCGCCTTCCTGATGCACCGTCATCTGAGAGCTTTAGTTTTATAGCCGTGACCGGCCCCCGGCGGAGGATAGCAGAAGGCATTGGGTATTTTGCTGTTCCTTTTGGCGACATGATGTTGAGCGGCTGCTTCGGCCTGGTAGCTGCTGTCAAAGAGTTGTTGCAGGACTAGCCTGCGAGATCGAAAGGGAAAGGAGGAAAGAGCGCAGTGAACGAGCAGCACACGAAGGTCGTTTGGGATATAGTCGTTGTCGGCTGTGGCCCTGCTGGGTTAGCTGCGGCCATCAACGGCAGGATCAGAGAGAAGAATGTCCTTGTGGTGGGCTCTGAGTTGGGATCTAAACGCTTGAGAAAAGCACCGGAGGTCAACAACTATCCGGGGATGCCTGGAGTTTCCGGTGA
>JBNATO010000176.1:0-4736 GCA_049701555.1 Thermacetogeniaceae bacterium
TAAAGAGAGGTAAGGAGGGGTTTTAAAATGGGGGGCCGTCTAAGCCAAGTTGTCAGTTCACCTGAGAGACGCTTATGCCGTACATCTCTAAGAGCATTTCCCTTACTTCTTTGCTCGATAGAAACTTCGCGATGAGATCGATGTCAATACATCTGCTCTCCATGTCAGCAGGCCTATCAGCCGGAATCTTCAGGAGGTAACAGTTAAAATCGCATTGCATGTATACATTGTACGTTCTTTCGCCCGAAATCTCGCATCTGTCGATACCTATGAGCTCCGCGCAAGGATTCGTCAGCAACTGCTCGATCCTGTGTCTGACGCTTTCCTCTGGTATGTTGTCTACTGAGATATTTTTCTCATATCGCACCGAAGCCATCTTCCTTTTCCTCCTCTCCGGCTCTCCTCACAGCCTGCCAAGCTCATCCCATTACTGACGGCCGAAGCTTTTCCTCTTTGCGATTTCATTGTGCCAGATGCTGCTCGTCAGGGTCAATAAAAAGAAAGAATGTAGCAAAAGATAAATAAAGTAAATTAATAAATTTAAAAAAACACATGCCCCAGCTCGGCTGTTGTCACGGGCAGAAACAGCATGCTACAATAGGGTATAATATTTTCTCCTTCTCTCCGCTCGGGATGTTCGTCCCTCAGAGATGGGGAAGAAGGGATTTATTTTATCATCCTATGGAGTGGTGACGGGATGCGCTCTCTAAAGGCGCAGTTTACCCTTCTGGTAACAGCAAGCATCATTATACTCACTCTGAGCTTAATGTTCGCTTTTTACCTTCAGACTAAACACACAGCCCTCATGGCCGCGGAGACAAAGGCGAAAGGCGATCTGGCAACAGCTGAGGCGATCATCGACCTCAAATATCCGGGCCCTTGGCACGTAGAAGACGGCGTTCTTTATAAAGGGAAAACAAAAATAAACAACAACTTTTATATTGTGGACTACATATCCAAGCTCACCGGAGACAGCTGCACCATCTTCCTGAACAACATCAGGGTGACAACCACTGTAAGAGAAAAAAACGGGAGAAGAGCGGTAGGAACCCAAGCCTCTCCGGAGGTCACCAACAAAGTTCTCGGAGCAAGACAGGAGTACATCGGAGAAGCCGTTGTCGTGGGGAACATCTATCAGACTGCCTACAAGCCCATCGTGGATGAGAACAACAAGGTCATAGGGATGCTCTACGTGGGCGCCCCAAAAAATTTCTACAACACCATTCTCTACGGTTCGCTCAAGACAATGGCCATTGTCGCCTTCTTCTGCGCCCTCTTCATAGGAGTGGGTACCTGGCTCTTCATCACCAGAAAGGTAGTCGCGCCCCTGCATGAGGTGATCCAGGGGACGCGGGATGCTGCTACCAACAGAGGGGGCTACCCGCTCGTCTCACACGGGAGCACCGAGATTTGGGAGCTCACGCAGGCTGTCAACCAGATGCTGGCTCGCTTCCAATCACTGGCAGAAAAACTCCCGACAGAATCTTCTTCCGTGTCGCAGCAGGGCGAGGATACACTCTCCCAGCTTGCTTCTGAAGAGGAATGGCCCGACGCCCTTCTATGTGGCAACGAGGAGCTGCCAAAGGGCTTGAATCGCGTCACACTAAGGGAAGTCATCTTATACGTAAAACAGAAAGAAGGGGAAGAGTTCACGATCCAGGATGTATCAAGAGACCTCTCCCTCTCAAAAGTGACCGTGAGGCGTTATCTCGACTACCTCGAGCAGCGCGGCATCGTGGAAGTAGAGCAAAGATATGGCTCAGTAGGCAGGCCTCTGAGGATCTACAGGCTAAAACAAAAATATACCCAACAGTCTAGCGCTTGATCCTGCTCAGCCATAAACGTCGACAAGGGAACCGACAGCGTAGATGTGCAGCTCAGGTGGTTGTCTCAAGTAAGAGCGGACAACCCCTTCTTGAAGCTCGACTCCAACGCTTCCTGGCGAGAGCTCTACAGCGACTCTCCCTTGTTTAAAGCTGCTGCTCCCCTTGATGATCCTCACATCGATATCTGGCAGGTGCCTCGGAACCAGCTCAACATCGACATCCGGGTCCATCCCCTTTTCCCTCGCCAGCTCAGCAAAAACACCTGGATCGCTCATTTCGATCGCGCCTATCAGATCCCCTTCCTCGGCAATCTGGGCGATCGCCTCTTCCACTATTTCTCTGGCACGCTCCGCATATACCCGGGCAAAAGCGGGTGGGTCATACTGATTGAGATCGGCGCGGCAGGCGGTGGCATCGATGGAAAGCTCCACCCTGTCAGGAGTCACAGCCAGAAGAGGGGGCTCTATCCTCAATTTAAGCTTGGGGTCGGCGATCTCCAGCCGCAAAAAAGGAAAGGTCTGGCTGATGCCTATCCTTCCCCATACCTCGTCGATCAGCAAACGCACGGCCATCCATCATTCACCCTCTGAGAACTAACGTCTGCTGTCGACAAACGCTCCACGGAGAGGCAGCGCTCCCCCTTCATAGAGGCGGCGCGCCTCATTCGCCATCTTCACCTGGATCAGGTCATCCCTGACAGCAGCCATCGCTTCCTCCATCATTCTGCGAATCTTCTCATCCTCTTCCAGCAACGACCTAAATATCCCGGCGATCTCCCTGCTCGCTTCGTGGATGCTTTCAGGCAGTTCGCCATCCGAGCTCTCCACAACCCAGGAAGCGATGCCGTGTTCCCGCCGCAGCTCGTCTAACCTTTCGCAGATCTCCTGCCGTTCGCCCAGCAGAGAAAGGAGAGGCTCGATATCCCTTCTCTCAACCTTCTCCGCGATGGCACGGGTTACCTCTTGCATTCTCCTGGCAAGGCCCCTAGCTTCTTCCCAAACTCCTTGGTCAACCTTCACTTTTCACCACCTGCTGCGACAGCAATGCGTTGTACCCTCCGCTACCTGACCTGCGAGTCCGCTCCTTGCCTAACAGCCACTTCCCAGGCATCACGCAGTTCCTTTACAAAAGAGAGCACCTCTTCGACGATCTCAGCATCCTTCTTCAGATTGGCTTCGATCAGCCTTCTCTTGAAATAGTCATACAGCTGATAGAGGTTCTTCGCTATATCATAGTCCATGTTGAGCGTACACATCAGCTCTGTGATGATATCCTGCGCCTTTATCAGCTGACGGTGAGCCTCAGAAATAACCCCGTCCTCGATGCTCTGCTTCGCCTGCTTCAGCGCCAGGATCAGGCCGTCATACAGCATCAAGAGCAACTTCCCCGGCTTAGCAGTCTGAACCGCCGTTGCCTTGTACTGCTCGTAGAGATTCATTCCCTGCGAATACATTCTCCTCGCCCTCCATCAAAATATTTTGCAACTCGCATCGCCTCAGGACACCTAAACCCTCTTGTCGAAGAGGATGCCGATCATCTCCTGGATTCTGGCAGCAAGCTCAAGCAACTCTTCTGGCGGAATCTCCCGGATGACCTTGTTGGTATCAGGGTCGATCACCTTGACTATCAGGCTTTTTGTCTCTTTGTGAAAAGTAAAGCTGAGCTGAAAGCTGATATCATATTCGGATTTCAGCAACTCTGCCAGCGACTTTTCCGCAATGACCGGAGGGTTTGCCTTCCCCTCCCCTTCCTTGCCAGAAGAGCGTTCCGCAGCTCCTGCTTCCTGCGCCCTTTCGGCTGCTTGATGATTCTTGAGCAAATTCAGCGTTCTCGCCTGATCCCCCGTGGCGTTGCTGCTCTCGACGCGCATCGCTACACCTCCGAGTTGCTTTTATCTCTCCCTGCCAATTCAATCACAAGAAGAACGATTTACTTTCCTCCACCCCCCGAGAACTGCTGCGCCAGCCACATGCTCTGGGCATTCATCTGGGCAATGGCCTCCTCCAGCGCTGTGAACTGGCGGTAGTAGCGATCCTCCAGCTGTTTCAGCCGTTCTTCCGTATCGGAGATCCGCTTGTCGAGGTCGCGGATCACCCGGCTGATATAGCTCTGGTCGTAGAGGCTGCTCGCCGACCCAGCCTCAGAGGTGATGCGGGTGATGGCATTGTTGATCGCATTGTAGAGCTGAACTGCGATCCCCTGCTGCTTTGAATCTTTGATGTCGCTTCCATCGGAATCCTTTGTTCTGGTAAACAGCTCCATCACAGCATCCGGGTTGGACTGCAGGGCCTCACGCAGCCTGTTCTCATCCAGGTAAAGCTTCCCCTCTTCCTCCCATGTCCCTGTGGTGATCCCGATAACGCTCAGGGAGTTTGCAACAGCGCTAACTGGTTTGCCACCTGATGTAACCGTCACCTGGCCAGTGAGACCCTCAACTATACTGGCCATCGCTGCCCGGATGCTGCTCACAACGCTGGTGAGGAGGGGATCCCCTTTCAGCAGGCCGCTGCGGGCCTTCTCCTGCCATTGGTCGATCTGCTTGTCTGTCAGCTTCCCCTCCTGGATCTGCTCGTCAGTCAGCGGCAGGTAGTCGGGGTAGCGCTCCTCCTTCAGCTCGGCGTTGATGGCAGCGAGCGTCTCGTTGTATTTGTTTACGAAGTCCTTGATGGTGTTGACAACGCTGTCGATGTCGTTGGAGACGGTAACAGTCACGGTTGCGTTGGGATTTGCACTCTTGAAATTGAGGGTTACTCCGTTTACCGTGTAGCTGTTGGTGTGGCTGGTGGTATTAAGCCCGTTGATCTCGAATTCGGCATCTGTGCCGCCTTGCTCCCTAGTCTCATCAATCTGAAGCACCTTAGTTATGAAATCTCCCTCTACATCTATCTCCGCTCCCGCCCGGTTATCTCC
>JBNATO010000177.1:0-4732 GCA_049701555.1 Thermacetogeniaceae bacterium
TATTGTGTCGAGGTCTCTTAAGTGTAAAGTTGCCTACTAAGTCTTGACACGGACCGTGAATTTTTCCTTTCGAAAATTAACTGACCTTGGGCTATAATTAAAAAGGCGTCATGGGTTTAATATTCAGGGGTTGTTTTTCATATAGTTGGAAAAGACTAAGAAGGGCGTCTCCTTCTCGGTGTTTGGAGGTGGCTGGGCTGAAATTGCTTTCCAGAAAGCTTGCTGCAACGTTATTGGTTCTGGTCTTGATCTTGGCTGGCGTGAGTGGCTTTTTTGTTTGGGCAGACAGAAACCACGTCGACGACCTTGTTAAAACCTATTTTTTGATCAAGGCTAAGTCTCTCAATAGGGTGAGCACTGCAGCGCTGGTCGAAGGAGCCATAAGAGGCATGGTGGATGCCCTCAACGACCCCTATTCGGTTTACCTGGACAGAGCGGCTTTTCAGGAGCTCAACCTGCAGATCGAGGGGGCATTTGGGGGGATCGGCGTTGAGATCGACCTCAATGAAAATAAGGAGCTGGTGGTCGTGGCGCCTCTCCCCGGCACACCAGCTGAGCGGGCTGGGATCAAGAGCGGCGACATCATAACTGAGATAAACGGGAGAGAAACCGCTCAGATGTCCCTGATTGAAGCTGCTAGCCTTTTGCGGGGGACGCCGGGCACCAAGGTCACCCTTAAGATCTGGAGGCCGGCGGAGAACCGCTATTTCCCTCTCACACTTAGGAGAGAGCGGATCCAGGTTCCTTCGGTGAAAGGAAAGGTTCTTACCGATCACCCAGAGATCGGCTACATCCAGATTATGCAGTTCAACCAGATGAGCACCATTCCTCAGCTTAACCGAGAGCTCTCCTCGATCGAGAAGGCCGGATGCCGTGGCCTCATTTTGGACCTGAGGGATAATCCGGGTGGGGATCTCCAGACTGCTGTGGAGGTCGCCAGCTATTTTGTGAAGCATGGCCCTGTTGTGCGGATAGTACACCGCGGTGGAGCGGAAGATGTCCTTCAGCCGGTGTTCAGCCGCCGCGTGAAGGTTCCTCTTGTGGTTTTGGTCAACGGAGGGAGCGCCAGCGCTTCGGAGATCGTCGCTGGAGCGATCAAGGACACAGGCAGCGGCATTCTGGTGGGGGAGCGCACGTTTGGCAAGGGCCTTGTCCAGACCGTCTTTAACCTCGACAGGGATACCGGTGTAAAGCTGACAACCGATAAATACCTTACTCCCAACGGCCACGACATCAACAAGAAAGGGATAGAGCCCGATGTGGTCGTAAAGCAGGATGCCGGCGGGAGAAAGGACGCTCAGCTCGAAAAAGGGATTCAGATCCTCGAGGAGCAGATCAGAAAGGCTGCAGAGAGAGCGGCTTAGGAGGACTCTATGGTGGCTTTCCCGTGGCTCCAGATACTGCTGTTGGTTACGAAGGCGTTTTTTCATGTGCTGATGCAACCCTTCTATTGGCTTGTTGTTGTTCTGGTGTGGTACCTCTACAGGCGGATGCAGATGACCAGAGAGTCGCTTTATGGCATAAAGGCTTCTGCCGCCAGGGTGACGGTTTTGTCCGTGCTCTGGGGATTGGTGGGGGGGCTGCTGGGAAGCCTTGTCATAATCTTTTTTGGGATATCTGTCGATAACGTGGGGATCGGGTACCTGTGGCTGTTGGCCCTTGTGCTTATGCTGTTCAACCCGCGTTTCCTCTGCTTTTCCTATGCAGGAGGGATACTCGCCCTGTTCTCTCTCTTGACAGGGCGTCCTGATATAAATATCCCGTCTTTGATGGGTTTGATCGCAGTTCTGCACCTTGTGGAGAGCATCCTGATCCTGACGAGCGGTCACTACGAGCCTTTGCCTGTCTACGTCTCCAAAGGACAGGGCGAGGTGGTCGGCGCCTTTAACCTCCAGAAGTTTTGGCCCATCCCTCTTGCGGTCCTGATGGTGATCGGTTCCTCCCAGCAGATACACGGAGAGCTCATCAAAACCCCTTCATGGTGGCCGCTGATATCGCCTCCGGGGGTCGGTAAACCCCAGGATCTAGTCTATGGGATTTTTCCGGTCTTCGCCGCCCTCGGCTATGGAGAATTGGCTATTGCCCGCATGCCGCGGGATAGGGTGAGGCGTTCGGCCTTTTACCTGGGAATTTTCAGCATCGTTTTGTTGGGACTTTCTGTGTTTTCTTCCCATTTTCCCAAGGCGGCTGTGATCCCTGCCCTGTTTTCCCCGCTCGGCCACGAGATGGTGATTTATCTGGGGCGCAGGGAAGAGTTTAGAGAAAGGCCGCGTTTTGTCCCTCCTCGGCAGGGGATGATGGTCCTCGATGTCGTGAAGGAATCTCCTGCAGAGGCGGCAGGGATTCGTTCAGGGGAGATCATCTACAGCGTGGGGGGGTTCCCTGTGAACTCCCGCTCTGAATTTCATCATGCCCTCGCCTATGCGCGCCCTTTTGTCACCCTCTGCGTGGCTGGGGATGGGGGTCAGCCGCGAAGAATATCGCTGAGGCTTCCCGATGGGGTTCCATTCGGGGTGATCCCTGTTCCGGAAGAGAACGATCCCCCCAATGTCAGCTATCTTGTGGAGAGCCCCCTCCGGAATTTGAGGCGTCGGATCTTTAAGAGATAAAGTCACCATCTCACCTCCTCGCTACATAGAATGTAAAAGCGATGCAACGGGAGGTGAGCGCCCGCCGACAGAGAGGAATGGGCCGCGAAATGAGGCATAGAAACAAGCATCTGTTTGTGAGCGCCCTGACGGGAAATGGCTTGTGTTCGTTTTGGGATGATGTCCTGGCTGATTTGCGTCGACTCTACTTTTTAGTAGGGGGTTCCCCTGGCGAGGTCAGCACGTTTCTGCGCATGATCGGCCATGTGCTTTCGGAGCGCGGCTTGAGTGTGATCTATTGCCATAGGCCTGGGAGCAGACTGGCTCTTGAGGGGTTGGTGATCGATTCTTTGGGGGCAGCGGTTCAAGACGGAGCTTGCAAAAAGTTGTATAGAATATCTCCTCATCGATCTCTCTGTGTTGTCGATGTGGAATTTCCCTGCAAGGGCCAGCAGCGGAGGGAGTTGCTGGAGGGTCAGCGGGATGATTGCGAGGCAGTGATGCTTTTGGAAGAAGCGAATAGATTATGGAAGGAGATCTGCCTTTGCCCGCCTTGCGATGTGTGTTCTTGGTTTGAAGGGGACAGCGGATGGCTGCCGCAGGAGGTCCTGGAAAAACCATCTCGAATCAGGCGCTTCTTTGCTGGAAGTCTGTCCGCCGAGGGGGTATTTGATTTTATCGATCACCTCACATCTGGCTGCAGCAAGCGCTATTACCTTTCTGGGGTTCCAGGAAGAGGAGGCCCTGTGATGCAGAGGGTCTTGTTGGAGGGAATTATTCGGCGCTGGGAAGCCGAAGCTTACTATTCTTTTCTTGATCTCCGTTTTCCGGTTGTTTTGATCTTTCCGGAGATCGCTTTGGCGGTAGTTGACGGAACATCCCATTTTGCCCCTTCTTCCTGGGCTGGCGATGCCATCTGGGAGTTGGAGGGAGTTCGGGGAGAAACGAGGAATTTAGAACCTGCAGCAGAGATCGAGGGGATACAGGCGAAGCTGAACGAGCTTTTAAAGGCTGCCGGGAGCGCACTGAGCTGTACCTGGCAAAATGCTGGGGCGACGGGAGTCACCTGGGAGGATGCAGAGGCGTTTGTTTCCCGCTTTTTGGTGGAAACGGCGGTTTCCGTCTAGCAGCGGATGAAACTTGTATGAAGGATTTTGGGGCTGGATACCAGCCCCTTCTTCATTTGGGGGCTGGATCCGCACAGCTGCTTCTGCGCTAGCACCTACCTGAGTGGCAGCTGTGGGCCTTTTGTGGTATAATCCGCTGTGAAGAGGAAGAGGTTTTGTAAGGCTGTTCCTGAGGGAAAGGTGTTTTTTTATGGGCAGATTCCAGCTGAAGTCGTCGTTTGCTCCGACCGGTGACCAACCCCAGGCGATCGCCAAGCTGGTCAAAGGGATCAGAGAAGGGGCGAAGTTTCAGACATTGCTTGGTGTCACCGGGTCAGGAAAGACCTTTACAATTGCCGGCGTGATCCAGGAGGTTCAGAAACCCACCCTGGTGATCGCACCGAATAAGACGCTGGCGGCTCAGCTGTGTGGCGAGTTTCGAGAGTTTTTCCCGGACAATGCAGTGGAGTATTTTGTCAGTTATTACGATTATTACCAGCCCGAAGCTTATATCCCTCAGACTGATACCTATATCGAGAAAGACTCTTCTCTGAACGAGGAGATCGATAAGCTCAGACATTCGGCGACGGCGGCCATATTCGAAAGGGATGATGTGATCATTGTGGCCAGCGTCTCCTGCATCTACGGGTTGGGTTCCCCGTCCGACTACAGGGAGATGATGGTTTCGCTGCGCCAGGGGATGCAGATCGACCGGGATGAGGTGATCTCCAGGCTTGTCAGCATCCAGTATAAGCGCAACGATTACGAATTCGAACGGGGAAGCTTCCGGGTGCACGGCGACGTTGTGGAGATCTTTCCTGCTTCTTTCAGCGAAAGGGCGCTGCGAGTGGAGTTCTTCGGAGATGAGATCGAGCGCATACTGGAGATCGATACCCTCACAGGGGAGGTCCTGGCGCGCCGGCTCCATGCGGCGGTCTTTCCTGCTTCTCACTATGTCACGCCGCGCGACAGGATGGAAAAAGCCATTGCCTCTATCGAGGCTGAGCTGGAGGAGCGCTTGAAGGAGCTCCGCTCCGA
>JBNATO010000178.1:0-4729 GCA_049701555.1 Thermacetogeniaceae bacterium
TCGGCAGCTGCCACCAGCTTCCCCCCGATCACCAGGAGGCGGTAGTGCCTCCCCGGAACCTGCTTCTCCACGAGCACCTCGCTGCCGTGCTCCTTGGCTATGCGGAAGGCGGCAGCCAGCTCAGCCGCCCCCTTCACCCCGAGGACGACCCCTTTCCCCTGATTGCCGCGGCAGGGCTTGACAGCCACAGGGTAGCCGAGCTCCAGGGCGGCGCGGCGCGCCTCCTGGAGAGTGGCCACGACCCTGCCGGGGGGAACGGGGATCCCAGCGTCAGCCAGGATGCGCTTGGTGAGCGCCTTATCCGCCACCAGGTCCACCGCCAAGCAGGAGGTCTCCGATGTCAGGGTGGCCTGAACCAGCTTCTGGCGGCAGCCGTAGCCGAGCTGCAGGATCCCGCTCTCGGCTACGGCCATCACCGGGATCCCCCTGCGGCGGCAGGCTGCCACGATGCTCTCGGTGCTCGGCCCGAGGCAGCTCTCCCTGCCGACAGCCATAAGCCCGGAGATGACCTCGGCGACCGGGAAGGGGCGCCCCTCGATGACGGCTGAGACGAGCGCCACCGCCGCCTCCAGCGCAGCCCTCCCCAGCTCCGGGGTGCTGTACTCGATGATGACGTCCCAGCTCCCAGGAACAGGGCCGCTCACTGTCTTGCCGTAGTTCCTGGGGTAGCCGGCGGCCGCCTGCAGCTCCAAGGCGACGTGCTCCACGACATGGCCGAGGTAGGTCCCCTCCTCCAGCCGCTCGCAGAACCCGCCCGGATACCCCAGCCCGCAGGTGTGCTCCGCCAGGCCCGGGAGCATGCTCCTGAGCCGCTCGGCAAAGCCCGGGATCTCCCTCGTCGTCAGCTGTTCTTTTGGGCTCAACAAAAGCCGCGCCTGCAGGACAGGGCTGTGGCTCCAGACATTCCTCCCCTCAAACAGGCGCATTTCGATGATCTTCACAGCGATACCTCCTCTTTTACTCCGGCGGCAGCGGCTGCCTCCGAACCATGTCAAACCTGTAGCCGACCGGGAGGATATGGAGGATCACGTTGGTCAAGGCCAGGGGCTCCTGGGGGCCTGTCTCCGAGACGTTCGTCTCCTGGATCTGCTTCCCATCGATCACGGTGACTGTCTGGGAGCCGATCACCTCGAAGATCCCCCCTTCCCTGACGACGATCGCCGTGTCCTCATCGATCCCGATCCCCAGCATGTAGGGGTGCTGGGCGACAGCTGTCAAGAGGCGGCTGATCCTCCCCCTCTGGGCGAAGTGCTGGTCTATCACCACTTCCCGGATCAGCCCCATACCCGGAGCCATCTTCACGTTGTTGAGCTGCGGGGCGCGGTCGCTGTCCCCCTCGGCGATCATCGTCTCGCTCATGGCCGAGGCGCCGGCGCTGGTTCCGGCGATCACGGCTCCCCTCCGATAGGCAGCGTGCAGGGCCTCGTCGACCTTCGTCCCGCCGAGGAGGCTGGTTATGCGCAGCTGATCGCCGCCTGTGAAGAAGATCCCGGTGGCATCCAGCACCTGCTGATAGGCAGAAGGGGAGTTGGCCTCCATCCTGCTGGCGATGTCCAGGACCGAGACCTCGGATGCCCCCAGATCTTTGAAGAGCCGGGAATAGCTCTCCCCGACGGCCTCCGGCCTGCTCGTCGCCGAGGTCACGATGACGATCCTTCCGCTTCTGCCTCCTGCCAGCTCCACGAAGCGGCGCAGGATGACCCTCTCCCCTGTTTTGTCCTCTGCCCCCCCGATGATCACCAGGGTGCCCTGTACCTTTTCGGCCATCTCCTCAACCCCTTCCTCCCCATCTCTCAAAACCCCTCACAACAAGAATATTCAGGCGAGCAAAAGCATATTTTACACTGCCACACGATACCATCAGGGGGAGGCAAGCGCATGGAGGCCCTCCTTCCCAGCCTCTTGGCCGGGCTGGCCACAACAGCAGGGAGCTTCGCCGCCATCCTCGGAAGGCCCCCGGGGCGCCGCGCCGTGGGGATGCTCCTCGGGGGAGCAGCCGGAGTGATGCTGGCTGTGGTGATCCTCGACCTGCTCCCTGCAGCGCTGCAGACAGGCGCTCCCTTCGAGGCGGCATCAGGCTTCGCCATAGGCGTCTCCCTCCTCTGGCTGCTCGACAGGCTCCTCTCCGGGTTCAAGTCGGAGGCCTTCAGCTACAGGAGGATCGGCTACCTGCTGGCCATCGGGATCGCCCTCCACGACCTCCCAGAGGGGATCGCCATCGCCGGAGCTTACGCCGCCGGGGGGAGGATGGGCGCCATCCTCGCCCTCTCCATCGCCCTTCACAACATCCCCGAGGGGATAGCCACCGCTGTCCCCCTGGAGCTAGGGGGGATCAGGAGGATGCACATCCTGCTGCTGAACGCCTTCATCGGCCTCTTCACCCCCTTGGGGACGCTGCTCGGCCTCTTCCTGATCAGGCTCTCCCCCCAGCACCTCTCCTTCCTCCTGGCCTTAGCCGCCGGGGCGATGGGCTACCTCGTCAAGACAGAGCTGATCCCTGAGGCCTACCGCCACGACCCGCTCTGGTGCTGGGGCGGCCTGTTCGCTGGCTACCTGCTGATCTGGGCCGCCCAAACCCTCTGAGCCTAGCTCTCGCGGCGCCACACCCAGGAGAGGAAGGTTCGCCTCCCCCCAGCAAGGAGCTCCCCGATCTTTGTCCTGAAGAGGGGCCCCTTCACCTCTCGGTACCCCTTTCCCACCAGATAGACGCTGTCGCCGTCCCACACCGGATCGCCCGGCCTCCCGGAGGCGCTCCCCGCCGCCCGCGTCAGGTCGACGTAGCATAGTGGAGGGAAGAGGACGCACCACCAGTTCCTGCCTTCGCCCTCGCCTATGACGATCTTCAGGGCGAGGTACCTCCCCGCAGGGAAGACCACCGGCCCGTAGGCCTTCGTGGGAAACTCGGTGACACCCCAGCTGACCTCGACGGGGAGCTGCTGCCCCTCTTTGCGGACGGTCTCCTCAGCAACCCGGCGGATCCGAGGGAGCGCCTTCTCGATAACCGCCGCAGCGGACCTCTCATCCCGCGCCTTCTCCAGCTCCGGCCTCAAGAGCTCCAGCACGGCATCCCGCACCTTGAGCTTCAGAGCTTGGTCGTCCGGGCGATCGCTCGCTGCGATCACCCGAAACCTGATGATACCCTGCTCGACCCCCTGAGGCGATCCGCTCCCCCGCCGCCCCTCCACAGGGGCCAGAGCGAGCAGGGCAAAAAGCGAAAGCCCCAAAACCAGAGCCACACCGATCCTCAGCAATATCCTCTTCACAGAACTCACCCTCTCTCCCGCGCAAGCTCTCCTGCAACTATTCTTTCCATTTTTTGGGCTGTTTAACCGCCCGAAGGGATCCCTTGACAAATATGCGGAAACAAAGGAAAGTTTTTGGCAAAAGACCAGATCGAAGGAAATATAGTAAAAACTACCCATAGCCATTGGGCCGAAAGTGTTATAGAATATAGTTATAATTAGAACAATGTGCCTAAATTTATTAAAAATACCTGACCTTCAGCCCCACCAGATACAGCTTGATACCCGAAGCCAAAACACAGGAGCGGGGGTACAGTCGTTTTTGCAGGTAGGCGTTGGTTTGAGCAGCGCAGATGACGCTGAGACTGCAGGGCAGCTCGCAGCAGAGCAGGCCGTGCAGCATTCCGGAAGGCCGGTTTTTTCCATAGTCTTCTCCACAGAGGGCTACGATCCCGAGGCTGTGCTCTCAGGGGTCAAGAAGGCCGTCGGCGACTCCAAGATCCTCGGCGCCTCAATGCCAGGAATCATCGCCGGTTTCAGGCTCTTCGAGAAAGGAGTCGGCGTCTGCGCCATCGCAGGCCGCGGCATCGACGCCATAACCCACCTGATGAGAAGCCTCTCAGAATCCCCCTATAAAAACGGAGCGGAGCTGGGCAGGGCTTTGGCCGAGAAAGGGGGGAAGAGCCCAGGAACGCTGCTGCTCATCCCAGACGGCTCTGTCGCCAACATCTCCAGCCTGCTGAGGGGTCTGCACGGAGCGCTGGGGCGCGGCTTCGACTACCTCGGAGGGGGGAGCGGCAGCAACCTGTCGCCTCGCCCGAGCTACCAGTACACAGAGGAGGGGGTCGCCAGCGGAGCTGTGGCAGCTGCCCTGATCAGGGGTGTCAGCTTCAGAACAGCTCTGGGGCACGGGTGGCAGCCCGGGGAAGAGCCTGTGATGGTCACCAGGTCAGAGGGGAGGATCGTCCATGAGCTCGACGGGATCCCCGCCTTCGAGAGGTATTCAGCGCTGGTGAAAGGCGTCCCCAGGGAGGGCTTCCCCAGATGGGCGATGAGGTACCCCCTCGGCCTGCCGGCGTGCGGCGGCGACTTTCTCATCCGCGACCCCCTGGACGTCCTCGAAGATGGGAGCATCCTGTTCGCCACAGAGGTCCCCGCAAACACCATCGCGGTGGTCATGAGCTGCGACGCCGAAAGCCTCGCCGCAGCCGCCGAAAGGGTGGCGCAGCAGGCCCTGCAGCAAAACCCAGCCCCAAAGCTCGTCCTCGTCTGCGACTGCGTCTCCCGCTATCTGCTCTTGGGCAGCAGCTTTCAGAGAGAGCTGGAGGCCCTGGCCAGGAACACGCCGGGAGGTGTCCCGGTCTTCGGCGCCTTGACCTTCGGCGAGATCAGCAGCATCTCCGGCCCGCCCCTGTTCTACAACAAGACCCTCGTGGTGGCAGCGGGGTGGTAGAATGCCTTTTGAGATCTCCGAGTTTCTGAGCCTC
>JBNATO010000179.1:0-4692 GCA_049701555.1 Thermacetogeniaceae bacterium
TTTTTTAAGGAGCTAATCCCCTTCTTTCACATACTGAAATTTTACACAGCCAATTATTAATAATTAATAACCCAATCCGCTTAATACTCTTTTCTTACAGAAGCAAAAAAATTTTAATGTTATAATAAAGACAAGCATCAAGGGAAATATGTGAATAGTGCACAGCACATAATCCAGCACGTCGAACAAGTGCTTATAATCCCGAGGAGGAACGAAAATGAGAAAAGCCTTCATGGTGATCATGGAGGGTGATAGCACTCCCCAAGAGATCTTGACACTATTGGCACAGGGCGGCCTGCGTGTGAGAAAGATTTCGACCATTTACCAGTTCGATGAATGGGTAAGCACCCTTCCCAAAGAGGAAATCGAAGGGCTCGCTGAAAAAGTTGCTGGTTGGTTCCGCAACTGGGGAGACAAGGGAGGAGACGCCAGCACTGAATATAATGCCCTAGAAGCTTGTCGAAGCAACAGCCCTTATGTTCTGGCTCAGGAGCTTTACAACGCTATCGCAGGATATTCCAAATCCAGCTTTGAAGCAGCCTGGCTAATCGAAGAAGCCATAATCCAATCCCTGCAAAGGCTGGGTGTCCCATTAGATCTGCCGAATCTATAGCTGTATAGGAGGATGAATATATAAAACTTTTAGGAAACTTAAGGAGGAAAGCCTTATGGGTGAAGATAAACAGCGCGCGGAAATTCTCGACGAAATTTTAGATCGTGAGCTAAGAATGTTTTTAGATGTAAAATCAATTGAACCATCCTCCTGCCAGGAGCATCCAATGGCCTTTAGAAAAATGAGGTATATCACCCACTGTGTCCTGTCAACAGATACACTTGCATCCTATCTCGACGATCTGCGGAGCGCAGAGCAACAGGGAAGAAACCTTTTTACTGAAAAGTACGCCAGAATGGACAATCTCATCCCTCCTCTGAACAACAATCCCCTTATCCCAAAGATCGTCGAGATCGAGTTCGAATGGATGAAGCAGCTTGCAGAAAAGTATCCTCGCCTTTTCCAAAAGCCGCGCGACTTCACTTACCTCGCATGTGAACTAGAAACATATTCCGACCGCACTCTCGAGCTCTATTATCGTGACGTTTGCAAAGCAAATGAAGAAGGAAGAAATCTTGCAGAAGAAAGATACACCGTGCTCTTCAAGGATCTCGGATACAGCTCCCTAGAAGAAAAAAACGCCAGTATTTAAACTGAAAAACTCCTTCCCTCTGCTGTGGGAAGGAGTTTTCTATTTTCTATTTTTTGTCTAAACCACCCTCTGCCAAATGCAGCGCAAAACTACCCTCAAAAGACCTGCTGCAGGCACGCTAAAGATCAACCCCAAAGGTCCAAAGAGCACCCCGCCCGCCAACAAAACAAGCATCACGGCTAAAGGGTGCAGCCCAACCTGTTCTCCAAGCAGCCGCGGCGCAAGAACACTCCCCTCCAGCTGCTGCACTATCAAGAATACTATCAGCATTATGACCCCTTTTACTCGGCTCTCTGCAAAAGCAATGCCGACCGCTGGTACAGCTGCTATCATTGGGCCAAAAACCGGAACAAGATCGGCAACAGCCGTAAAAATTCCGATGAAAAGATAGAATTTAAGCCCGATAACAGCAGCTCCCAAACCAGTCAAAAAGCCAACTATCAGCGATATCGTCAAGTGTCCCCTTAAGAATCTGCTAAAAATAATATCAGCCTCTCTCAGAAGATAGACAACTGAGGGCCGAGAAGCTGGAGGGAGCAAAGCCAGAAAACTTTTCTTTAAAAGCTCGAAATCCCTGATCAGGTAGTAGGCAATAAAAGGCGCAGGGATGAAACTAGGGAGAATGGCAATCAGGTCCAACAATCCATCTGTCAATTCCTGCACAAACTTTTCCAAACCATGCACAATGGTATGTTCCACCCGCTGCGAGGTATTGAACAAAATCCGCTGAATTTCAACAGGCAAAGCAGCACGCCCAGAAAGTCGAGCCAAGCGGCCAGGTGCCTCCAGCAGAGCCTGTCCCCATGCCGATACTAGTACCCCAAAACCCTTTGTCTCTCTCAAGAGAGCAGGAATAAAAAGCGCAAAAAAAATGCCAGCCAGGATTAACCCTGCGGCGTAAACTGTTATTATGGAGGAGACCCGACTCACCCCCCTTGATTCCAGGCTGTTAACAAGGGGGTAAACCAAATATGCGATCAATACAGCAAGGCCAAAAGGGATAAACAGCATCCGCAATTTATATAACAAAACAAAGCACCCAACACCGAGAATGCAAATCAAAACTCCCCGAAAGATCCGCCGCCGCATGTATGGTTCCTCCCATAAAAAATCTCATCTTAGCGGCGCATCATCTCCAGCATTCCTCGGGAAATCCCTCTAAATATTTTCTTGGCGCGATCACCCATCTGCCGCGAGGTGAGCAATGTTCTAGGTTTTGTTCTTGTGCGAGATGCCCATACAAGACCGGCAATAGCACCTACCAAGCCTCCAGTAATCAAACCACTGAAATAACCCCGTTTCGCCAATCCTTTCCCCCCTTTCGTATCTTGTGCTTTTCAGGTAGTCTCTTCTCTCAGATGATTGAGCGCAAGCAAGCTTCCATCTTCACAGATCTCATATACCTCACCCTCTCCCCGAGTGTTAAATTCAACAAAGCATGACCAACAAAAATACTGATCAGTTCCCACTTTCCCCGTTTGGCTACTCCTACAAATCGGACACTGCATCGCTTCCACCCCTCAGTTTTTCAGCGCCATTGTCATAGGCAGAGCTATTCACGATAACCATCTCTTCTCCCCATGTCACTACAGCCTCAGGATTTAGAATAAATCTCCCAGAAACAATGTCTCCTACCAACCCCGAAGATATCTCATATCCTACCAGTTTTCCATCAGTTTCTGAGAAAACCACATCCTCAACAGTTCCCAATTGATTTCCATCGGTGGTTATCACCGGAACACCTTTTACACCGGTCGTTGGTCTGCCAACCCTCTCTTTCATTTCGGTCTCAGAGAGGGAATCTCTTTCAATCGTAACAGCATGCTCACCAATCCCAAGTATTTCTTCCATAGCCACAACGTGAGAGTTTTTAAAATCCTTTCTTGAATTCTTTTTTTCGCCGACCACTAAGGAGGTGATCCGCCTATCCTGATGATCCCAAAGAATTTCCTCCACCATTCCCAGTTCTTTTCCTGTCACTACGCTCACCACAGGCAGACCGATGATCTCCCTCCCTTTTCGCAAGATACCCATCTCCCTATAACTCCTCTCTCACCCTAGTATTGCCCCTGTATAAAAAAAAATGCACCGTTGCATCGATGGTAACTCAGCCTATCTTCCCCTGGACGACCGCAAATCAGCAACGAGTTTGGACAATACCTCAACGCAGTAATCAACATCTGATTGTGTATTCCCACGCCCTAACGTCAAACGGACAGAAGCTGTGGCTAGTTCCAAAGGGAGACCAATTGCCAGCAGCACATGAGAAGGATGCAAAGCCCCCGAACTGCAGGCTGAACCAGCCGAAGCAGCAATACCTTGCATGTCTAGGCTTCTCAGCAACAAGCTCCCATCCACACCCCAAAAGCTAAAATGAGCGTTTTGAGGCAGACGCCGTTCAGGGTGGCCGTTAAGTTTTACATCGGGTATCCTTTCTATAATCCCCTTGACCAATCTATCCCTCAGACCTTTAACTGAAATGTTCTGAGAATCAAGCTCTCTTGCAGCAATTTCTGCAGCTTTACCCAAACCGACAATCCCTGGAAGGTTTTCTGTCCCCGGCCTCCGATTTCCCTCCTGCCCGCCTCCATGCAAAATGGGCATAAGACGTATCCCTTTCCTCACATAAAGGGCACCCGCTCCTTTGGGGCCATAAAACTTGTGAGCGGATAAAGACAAAAGATCGACACCGAGCTTCTCAACATTCACAGGGATGTGCCCTGCAGTCTGCACAGCATCTGTATGAAAAACAATCCCGTTTTCACGAGCTATCGCTGAGATCTCCTCGATCGGCTCAATTGTGCCGATCTCATTATTTGCATGCATGATAGTGATCAGGATCGTGTCCTTCCTCAACGCCCTCCTGAGATCATCAGGGTCTACAACACCATACTGATCCACAGGAAGATAGGTAACATCAAATCCGTCTCTAGAAAGGGCTTTGCATGCATCGAGCACAGCATGGTGTTCTATGGATGAGGTTATAATATGGTTCCCTTGACTCTTATAGGCATAGGCCACACCAAGTACAGCAAGATTGTCCGCTTCAGTTCCGCCGCTTGTAAAAACAATCTCCTCAGGCAAAGCCCCGATCAGCTCAGCTACTTTCTTGCGAGCATCTTCAAGATGCTCTCTAGCTTCCCTGCCAAAAGCATGTAGGCTCGAAGGGTTTCCAAATACGGACTCGAGAGCGTGGTGCATCGAAGCCAACACTTCCGGATGTATTGGAGTAGTGGCTGTGTGATCGAGGTAAACTTGGCGTTTACTCACTGCTATACCTCCTCATTCTTCTTTTTTAGGTGACCCCCACAGTCTCTCTAACCTTAGTTTGATTTCCTTTTCAAAGCCAGATTCAGAAGGTTCATAATATCTTATGCCTTTTAAGGTGTCAGGGAGATACTGCTGATGTATAAAGCTACCCGGAAAATGGTGAGGGTACATTGCCCCTAAAAGGCGGGCTTCAAAAGCCCACATCCTTTGGCCTTCC
>JBNATO010000180.1:0-4673 GCA_049701555.1 Thermacetogeniaceae bacterium
CTTCGAGCTGATCGACAACAGCGTTGATGAGGCTCTGGCGGGATTCTGCAATTATATAGAGATCAGGATGCACGCGGATGGGAGCGTCACTGTGACTGACAACGGGCGGGGGATACCGGTCGACATCCATCCTCAGACCGGCAGGCCGGCGGTGGAGGCAGCTCTGACCCTGCTACACGCAGGGGGTAAGTTCGGCGGAAACGGCTACGAGATCACCGGCGGTCTGCATGGTGTCGGGCTCTCCGTCGTCAACGCCCTGTCGCGCTGGCTGGAGATCGAGATCAGGAGGGACGGCAAGCGCTACTTCCAGCGCTATGAGCGCGGAAAGATAAAGACCCCCTTGAAGGTGATCGGCGAAACGGAGGAGACAGGGACGTCGATCCGCTTTCTGCCGGATTCCCAAATATTCCCGGATAGGACGTTCAACCGCGATCTCATCCTCGCCCGGATCCGCGACCTCTCCTATCTGAACAGAGGTCTGCGCTTCGTGCTTATCGATGAGGCGAAGGGGGAGACATTTGAATTCTGCCATGAGGGCGGGATCGTCGACTTCGTGCGCAGCCTCAACCGCAACAAAGAGGTGCTTCACGATGACCCCTTTTACTTCAGCGCCGCTAAAGAGGGGGTCTTTGTCGAGGTAGCCCTCCAGTACCACACAGGGTATGTGGAGAACATTCTCTCTTATGTCAACAATATTCACACCCCTGACGGGGGTACGCACGAGACCGGTTTTAAGTCTGCCCTGACAAAGGTTGTCAACGACTACGCCAGGCGCTTCGGCTTCCTTAGGGAGAACGAGGAGAACCTTGCCGGAGAGGATACCAGGGAGGGCCTCACCGCTGTCATCAGCATAAAGCTCAGGGAGCCCCAGTTCGAAGGTCAGACCAAGACGAAGCTCGGCAACAGCGAGGTAAGAGGGATCGTCGAATCGGTGGTCAGCGAGCACCTGTCGACGTTTTTTGAGGAGAATCCGGGGCCAGCGAGGCTGATCGCTGAAAAGGCTGTCAGAGCGGCGCGGGCGCGCGAGGCTGCGCGCAAGGCTAGGGAGCTCACCAGAAGGAAAAACGCCCTCGATCACCTCAACCTGCCGGGGAAGCTCGCCGACTGCACATCCAAGAACCCGGAGGAGTGCGAGCTCTACATCGTCGAGGGAGATTCCGCAGGGGGCTCCGCAAAGCAGGGGCGTGACCGCCGCTTCCAGGCGATCCTCCCGCTCAGGGGGAAGATCATCAACGCCGAAAAGGCGAGGCTGGACAAGATGCTCTCCAACGAGGAGATCAAGAGCATCATCACAGCCATCGGGACAGGCATCCTCGATGACTTCGATCTCAGCAAGGCGCGCTACCACCGCATCGTGATCATGAGCGATGCCGACGTCGACGGCGCCCACATCAGGACCTTGCTCCTTACATTCTTCTACCGCTATATGAGGAAGCTGATCGAGGCGGGATACGTCTACATCGCTCAGCCTCCTCTCTACAAGGTTCAGAAAGGGAAAGAGGAGTACTACGCCTACAGCGACCAGGAGCTGGAGCAGCTCCTGAAAGATCTCAAGTCTGACAATGTGACCATTCAGAGGTACAAGGGTCTCGGCGAGATGAACCCGGAGCAGCTCTGGGAGACCACGATGAACCCGGAGAAGCGCACGATGCTCCAGGTTACACTGGAGGACGCCGTGAAGGCCGACGAGATCTTCACGATCCTGATGGGGGAGAAGGTCGAGCCGAGGAGGGAGTTCATCCAGGCTCATGCCCGTGAGGTTCGCAACCTCGATATCTGACGGAGAAAGAATCCCGGCGAGGCCTTTGCGTGGACCATTGTGTTCAGGCAGAGGTCTTTTGGTTTATGGAGGGTCTATTTTGTTTGCTCTTTTTGAGCGTGTCGTCGCCGCTACGGTAGACTTCATAGCGAGGCTGGGGTACTGGGGGATCGCCATCGGCATGGCGATAGAGAGCGCCAACATCCCCCTTCCGAGCGAGGTGATCCTCCCCTTCGGAGGGTACCTCGTCAGCCAGTCGAGGCTGACCTTCTGGGGCGCTGTCTTGGCTGGCACGATCGGCGGGACGCTGGGCTCGATCGCCTCATATTTCCTGGGGAGGATGGGGGGGATCCCTCTCCTGCTGCGCTACGGGAGCTTCGTTCACATCACCGAGGAGCGCCTGAGGCAGGCGGAGCGCTGGTTTGAGCGCTACGGGGAGAAGGCTGTCTTTATCGCCAGGCTCCTTCCGGTGGTCCGCACCTTCATCTCCCTTCCCGCAGGTGTCGCTCGGATGCGCTTCGGCCGCTTTGTCGTCTATACGTTTCTGGGGTCGCTCCCATGGTCCGCTGCCCTCACCTATGCCGGCGTGAAGCTAGGGGAGAACTGGGCGGTTCTCGAGCCCCTTTTCCGGAGGTTCGATATCCTCATCCTGGCGGTCGCTGCTGCAGCTGTCATCTTTTTTTGGAGGCGCGGGCGCGGAGGACTCAGGCGCTAGGCTAGCGCCTCTTTCAGCCTGTCTGCCGCGATGCGCAGCTCTTCCAGCCTCTCGGCTCCCGTTTCCTCGGCGATCCTGTCGAAGGCTTTGCTGAGCCTTTCCTGGTCAGCGGGAGGAAGCACCCATTCTGCGAGCGGAAAGAGCATGTTTTTCTCCTTCTCGAGATGCCGAACGTAGATCTTTCCGAATTCCCTGGCGTTGATGAAGAACTTGTACATCCCGCTTATGGGCTGCCTCTTGTAGTCCTCGGCAGCCTCGCGCATCCCCTTGATGTAAGGCTGCAGGCAGAGGTGTTCGTGCGAGATGGTGCCGAGCTCCCCGCCGTCGACAGGGATCCCGCTCTTCTCCAAGGCTTCGAGCAGCTCCTCCTCCTTGCGGTGGTGGTAATCATTGATGAAGACCTCGATAAATTCCACAGCCTTGTCGAGGTGATCGCTGTCGATCTCCTTCCCCTGCCAGCAGTTGGCGCAGATCTTCTCGAGCGCCTTTAGAGCAGCTGATATCGCCGCATGGTCGCTCATCAAACCCGCAAATAGGCTCATGTTGCTTCACCCCTTTCTCTTATATTTCCTTGTTCAGCGGCTGTTATCCTCTTTTTAAAAAAAGAGGAGAAGGATTTTGTTTGTAGTAGAAGAAGATGGAGACAATATCCGCGTGAAAGGGGTATAAGCATGGCAGAGATCTTCGACAGCATAGCTTGCCAGTACGATGAATGGTACAAGCGCCCGCTTGGGGCCTTGGTCGACAGGATAGAAAAGGAGCCTGTCTACGAGTTTCTGCAGCCTGCTGCTGGCGAGGAGATCCTGGATGTCGGCTGCGGGACAGGCAACTTCTCCCTGGAGCTTGCCCGCCTCGGGGCGAAGGTTACGGGAATCGACATCTCGGAGGAGATGCTGGGGGTGGCCAGGCGCAAGGCGGAGGCGGAGGGGCTCGAGATCAAATTCCTGAAAGGGGATGTGATGTGCCTCCCCTTTGCTGATGAGAGCTTCGACAAGGTAGTCTCTGTGACTGCACTGGAGTTCGCCCCGGACCTCAAGGCTGCCCTTGAGGAGTGCTACCGCGTGCTCAGGCCTGGCGGGAGGCTGGTCGTCGGGGTGATCGGCGGCAACAGCCTGTGGAGCAGACACTACATTGAGAAGGCCGCCAAGGACCCGGATTCCGTGTTCAGGCACGCCCGCTTTTACACCTTGGACGAGCTCTTAGCGGCCATGCCCGGCGATGGTGTCCGCGGGAGGGCTGTGCTCTTCTTCGGGCCCGATTTCGACGGGACGAAGACAGATGAGGCGATGGAGATCGAGAGGAGGGCCGCCGCGGAGGGCCGCAGGGATGGCGGGTTCGTGGTCGCTGTGAGCTATAAGCTGGCTACCTGAGGGAACGTGGCGTGGCTGATGCCGGAGAGTTCCAGGCGAGGAACCTGATGGAAGCCCAAAGTTGGCATCGAAGGTGCACCGGGTTATAATAAAGTAGTCGGGAAAAATAAGGCTCAATAGAGCTCAGAGGGAGATGGCTTGTGGCAGCGAAGGGAACGATCATACCAGTCGACATCAATGAAGAGGTGAAGCGGTCGTACCTGGATTACGCCATGAGCGTGATCGTGGGGCGAGCCCTGCCGGACGTGCGCGATGGCCTGAAGCCTGTGCACAGGAGGATCCTCTACTCCATGTATGAGTCCGGCATGGGGCCAGACAGGCCGTACAAGAAGTCGGCAGTGGTGGTGGGCAACGTGCTGGCGCGCTACCACCCTCACGGCGACGCTGCTGTGTACGACGCTCTGGTGCGCCTGGCGCAGGACTTCAACTGCCGCTACCCCTTGGTCGATGGCCACGGTAACTTCGGCTCTATAGACGGAGATGCCGCTGCGGCCATGCGCTACACGGAGGTTCGCCTGGAGGCGATCGCCATGGCCATGCTGGCGGACATCGACCAGGAGACCGTCGACTTTGTGCCCAACTATGACGGTTCCCACAAGGAGCCCACAGTTCTGCCGAGCAGGGTCCCCAATCTGCTGATCAACGGATCTTCGGGAATAGCCGTCGGCATGGCGACGAACATCCCCCCTCACAACCTGAGGGAGGTCGTCGACGGGATCATCCACCTGATCGATCACCCTGAGGCAACATCCCTGGATCTCATGAAGTACATCCCAGGCCCTGACTTTCCGACAGGGGGCTTTATCCTGGGGGAGGAAGGGATACGCGC
>JBNATO010000181.1:0-4651 GCA_049701555.1 Thermacetogeniaceae bacterium
CGTCGCTCACAGCGGCACTGTAGCCGGCATCCTCCTGCAGCCTGGGAGGGAGAGCGATGAGGGTTTGGAGCGGATGCTCCGTGAGAGAATACCCGAGGCCAAGGCGTTTTATCAGCTGAGGCTTACAGAAGGGGGGCCTCGTTATCCGGGAAATGTCTGGCATCAGGCAGAAAAAGAAGGGCTGCACCAGAGATAGGCACCAACACGGCGGCAACCTGAACGCTCTGGCGGAGCGCTACGGCCTGAGGCCTGAAGAGTTCCTCGACTTCAGCGTGAACATCAACCCGCTGGGGCCGCCGCCAGGGATCTCCAGGGTTTTTGAGGAAGGGATGCGGCTGGCCACAGTCTATCCCGACCCTTACTGCGAGCGGTTGCAGGAGAAAGCCGCCGCTGTTTTGGGCATAAGGCCTGACGAGGTGATCTTCGCCAACGGGGCTGTCGAGCTGATCTACCTGGTGCTGCAGGCGTTGAGGCCAAGGGATGTCTTGATCCCTGGTCCGACTTTCAGAGAGTATGAGATCGCCGCCCGCGCCTGCGGTGCCCGCATCAGGCATCTCCGTCTCTCTCCCCTGAAGGGTTTTGTCCCAAGCTTGAGAGAGATGATCAGGGCGTCAGAAGGGGCGGATCTGGTCTTTCTCTGCAACCCCAACAATCCAACCGGAAACCTGATCCCCCAGAGCGTATTGCACCCCTTTCTGGATTTTTGTCTGGAAGAAGGGGTCTTCGTGGTTGTCGACGAGTCATTTCTCTATTTCCATCCTGACTGGGAGGAGTTGACCTGCATCAGGATGGCGGCAGAGAGGCGAAACCTTCTTGTGCTCCACTCCCTGACGAAGTTTTACGCCATTCCCGGGCTGCGGGTGGGGTGCGGGGTCGGGCATCGGGAGGCCATCAGCTTTCTTAACAGATATCTTCCGCCGTGGCGTGTAAACGCCATCGCCCAGGAGGCGGTGGCGGTCGCTCTCGGGCAGCGAGAGTACGCCGAGAGGGCGCGCTCCTTTGTGCTCGAGGAGCGGGGTTTCCTTGAAGCCCGGCTGAGGCAGTTTCCCCAGATCACTGTCTTTCCCTCTGAGGCCAACTACCTCTTGCTGCGCCTGGAAGGGGGGATGACGGGGACACTCCTGGCGGACAGGCTGGCGAGGCGGGGAATCGTCGTCAGGGACTGCAGCAACTTCGCCTTTCTCGACGCAAGGTACATCCGAGTGGCGGTGAAGGACAGGCCGAGCAACGAGAGGCTTTTGCGGGAGCTCAGGCTGCTTTTAAACGCTGGATCGTATGGGGAGGGTTAGAGGATGGCCAGGACGATCATGGTGCAGGGGACGGCGTCTAACGCCGGCAAGAGCATCCTTGTCACAGCTCTCTGCCGCATCTTTTACCAGGACGGTTACCGCGTGGTGCCCTTCAAGGCACAGAACATGGCTCTCAATTCCTTTGTCACGGAGGACGGAGGGGAGATGGGGCGCGCCCAGGTGCTCCAGGCACAGGCTGCAGGCCTGAAGCCGCGGGTGGAGATGAACCCCATTCTGCTGAAGCCCACGGCTCATGCCTCTTCCCAGGTGATCGTCCTCGGGAAACCCATCGGCAACATGAGCGCTTGGGATTACCACCAGAAGCGCAATCTCCAGTATCTCCGGGTCATCGAGGAGACTCTGGAGAAACTCCGGAGAGAGTTTGAGATCGTCGTCATCGAGGGGGCCGGCAGCCCTGCTGAGGTCAACCTGAAGGAGCGTGACCTGGCGAACATGCGGGTCGCCCGCCTGGCGAATGCCCCTGTGCTGCTTGTCGCTGACATCGACAGGGGTGGCGCTCTGGCTTCCATAGTCGGGACGCTCGAACTCCTCGAGCCGGATGAGCGGGATCTTGTAAAGGGGTTTGTGATCAACAAGTTTCGGGGCGACCTCTCGCTGCTTCGACCGGCTTTGGAGTTTTTGGAGGACAAGACCGGCAAGCCGGTGCTAGGGGTTCTTCCTTACTTCAGCGACCTGCGCCTTCCAGCCGAGGACTCAGTCTGCCTCGAGGATGCTCGGGCAGATGCCGGGGAGATCGAGGTCGCTGTGCTCCTGCTCCCCAGGATCTCCAACTTCACCGACTTCGATCCCCTTTCCCTGGAGCCCGGGGTCCGGGTGAGGTATGTCAAGGAGGGAGAGAGGCTGGGGAGGCCGGATCTAGTGATCATCCCGGGAACAAAGAACACCATTGAGGACCTCCTCTATCTGTACGAGACGGGGCTGGCGGCTGAGGTGCGAAGGGCGGCGGATGAGGGGATCCCTGTCTGCGGGATCTGCGGAGGCTTCCAGATGCTGGGGCGCTGGCTGCGTGACCCCGAGCACGCCGAGTCCAGCCGCGACGAACTCCCTGGCCTCGGCCTCCTGGATGCTGAGACGACTTTCTACCCTGAGAAGATGCTCGCCCAGGCTGAGGGTGAGCTGCTGGAGGACGGGCCTCTCTGGGAGGGGATGGCCGGGTGTTCCTTGAAAGGATATGAGATCCACATGGGGCGCACCGTTCTAGGGGATGGTGTCAGGCCGTTTTTGCGGGTCACCAAGCGCCGCGGCAAGGCAGAGGCCGGCTTTGACGGGGCTGTTGGAAGGGACGGCCTCGTCTGGGGTACATATTTTCACGGCATCTTCGACAACGATGACTTTCGCAGACGACTGCTCCGCCAGCTCCGGAGGCGGCGCGGCCTCGAGGAACAGCCGCCTTCCGGCTTGAAGCATGCTGACCTGCTTGAAAAAGAGCTGAACAGGCTGGCGGAGGTCTGCCGGGCGAACCTGGACATGGAGAGGATCTATGGGCTCATGGGGCTTGCTTACAGAAGGAGTGAGAGGCGTGACGGGTAAGCCGCGCCTGATGATCGCCTCTGTCCGCAGCGGCTCGGGAAAGACCAGCGTCGCTACCGGCCTGATGGGCGCCCTGGCGCGGCGGGGCTACCGCGTCCAGGGGTTCAAGGTCGGCCCGGACTACATCGATCCCAGCTACCACTCGGCTGTCACCGGGCGCCCCTCGCGCAACCTGGATACATGGCTCCTTTCTTATACCAGCGTCAGAAGGTTCTTCTGGAGGGCGGTCGAGGACGCTGATGTTGCGGTGATCGAGGGGGTGATGGGGCTCTTCGATGGCCTAGAAGGGAGGAGCGAACGGGCGAGCAGCGCCGAGATCGCCAAGCTTCTCGGCTGCCCGGTTGTCCTTGTCCTGGACGTCCACGCCCAGGCGCGCAGCGCAGCCGTGGAGTACCTGGGCTGCCGGGCGCTCGACCGGGATCTCCTGCTGGCAGGGGTGATCCTCAACCGCGTCCAGGGGGAGCGGCACGAGGAGATGCTGCGGGATGCCTTTGGCTCGGTCGGCGTGCCGGTCCTGGGGGCGGTGCACGAGGGAAGCCTCCCCTCCCTGGAGGAGCGGCATCTCGGCCTGGTTCCGGTTCCTGAACGCCAGGGTTTCGGCGAGATCCTGGAGAGGCTTTCGGATGCTGTGGAGAGGCAGGTTGATATCGATTCCGTCATGGGCATCGCCAAAAGCGCTCCCGCTCGCTTCCGGTCTGCTGCTGGGGAGAGGGTTGCCCAGAGGCGTTTCCGACTTCAGCCAAGCTATCACAGGAGAGGGAGCGACCATAGGGGCGGTGCTAGACGTGTCAGAGTCGCCTACGCCTGGGATGAGGCATTCAATTTCTATTACCGTGACGGTCTCGAGTTTCTTGAAGGGATGGGGGTGGAGCTGGTGCCCTTCAGCCCCCTGCGGGATCAGGCCCTCCCGCCTGGGACCAGCGGTGTCCTGATCGGAGGTGGTTTTCCAGAGCTCTTTGCCGAAATGCTCTCTGCCAACGAAGGGATGAAGGAGAGCCTGCGGGAGGCTCACGCCAGGGGGATGCCGATCTATGCCGAATGCGGCGGGTTCATGTACCTCTGCGAGTCCCTGAGGGACCTCTCCGGAAAGGAGCACAGCATGGTAGGGATCATACCCGGCTCCTGCAGGATGGAGAGGAGCCTTGTGGGGATGGGCTATGTGGCCGCAACTGCACTTGCGGACAATCTTCTCTGCCGGGCGGGTGAGGTGCTTCGCGGCCATGAGTTCCATTACTCCACCTTTGAGCCGAAGGGCGAGGGGTTCAGCTGGGCCTTTTCCTTTAAGAAAGGGGAGCGGGATGCCGGATTAAGCGGCTATGCCTCCGGGAACCTCCTTGCCTCTTACCTCCACTACCACTTCGCCTCTTCGCCCCGTGCTGCGGCCAGGTTCGCCGCTGCCTGCCGCGCCTTTAGTGAGGCTGCCAGGCTTCCCTGAAAAACTGGGAGCTGATGTTCAGCAGTAAAGAGGTTTAAAGATAATGGAGGTGAAGAAGCTGATGGCAGACCGAGGAGAGATTGACCTCAAGCGGGCTGTTTACCAGTTTAAAGTGACCCTTAAGGATGTCCATCCACCCGTTTGGCGGAGATTCCAGGTCACTGGCAGCATTACTCTGTACAAGTTGCACCTGGTGTTGCAGGCTGTGATGGGGTGGGAGAATTGCCACCTTTACCAGTTCATTATCGGCGAGGATTGCTATGGTGAGCCCGATCCCGACTTTGGGTCAGGGAGCTCGAACGCCAGGAGAGTTAAGTTAGTCCTAAATCCGTGACAAACGAGCCACAATAATTCCTAGCATCGCTCAAAATCTCGC
>JBNATO010000182.1:0-4634 GCA_049701555.1 Thermacetogeniaceae bacterium
TCACTGGTGGATCACTTCTCGGATCAAATGGATCACTTTTTAATTGACGATCACATCACAGCGGAGTGCGAAGAGCGATTAAAAGACTACCTAGCCACAAGAAAACACAATTCCCCTTACCTATTCGTCAATAGGCTGGGGAAACCTTTTACACGTCATGGAATCTATGTGCTCGTTAAAAAATACACCAAAAACACAAAATCAAAATGGAGCCCCCATTCCTTCCGTCACACCTTTGCCACTCACATGGCGGAGAAAGGAGCACCTCAGGAGGTCATAGCTCTTCTTTTGGGCCACAAGGATTTCAACAGTACAAGCATATATACAAATTTAACTGCAAACGCAAGAAAGAAAATGTACGACAATTATTTTTAAAAGCCCTGCATAGTAAAAGGTGCTTATTTTTTTGTAAAATGGAAAGAATAAAATAAAAACTACCTTTTTCATAAAACATCTTTCAAAAACTTCTTTCAAAAACGACCGTGAAAGAAGAAGGGACAACTTCCTATAATACCTCTAAGGTTAAGATAGAAAACCATCCAGAAAAGGGTTGAAAGCCTTATCCTGTAAGGATTTCAGCCCTTTTCTATTTTTATCCAAACATTGTTTTTTTAAGTATTATGTTGACTTGCCTAAATACCCAAGAATGCCGCCCCCCATTTCCCCTCGCCGCTAGGGTTTCTTTTGAATTTCCCCGGCAATTCCAACTGAGCAGGTAGAAATAAAATGATGAAAATCCCGTGCATAATAAACAATAACGAATTTATTTTGCATAGCAGTACAGGCACTGATGCGGGCACTGCCAGCCACCCTGACTTCTGTAAACACCCCAGTCTTCCGAATAAACGCAGCCGCAACCCTTCCTGCTCGAGTGCTTTTTGAATATTCCTGCCAGTTCAGGGCGCAGGCTTATTGCCCAATCCGGATCGCTGCAGCATGCCGGAAGAAGACCGTATCTGAACGCCCATGAAGCAGTTTCGGCGCAAACAGCCACAAGAACACCATAACTTCTCCCTATTTCTGCGATATCTCGCAAAAACGCGTCCTGTTCCTCCCAGGTGGGTTCGGGATTGAAAACGATGCCCATTTTTCCGAGGCATCTGGCTGTGTCTTTGTATTTTGAAACGTAAAAGTTTACTACAGTGCGACTAATACCGTATGAGGCTATACGCTTGCAGTGTTCTTCAAACATCGCCAATGTTGTGTACCCGAAGATTATTGGGTCGAACCTTGCCCGGACATACTGGGGTCCACCCAGTAGATTAATCAATTCGTCAAGCTCCTGATACTCGGCTCGTATGCCTGGCTCCAAAATCCGGTAGCCGGTGTTCAGTGTCACCTGGCAGAGAACTAAAACTCCATCCTTCCGCATCCCCCTGATCGCGTCTGAATATAGCCTAACAACTCTGGCAGGCGCTTTTGTCCACAAGCATAAAACCCGCGGTTTTTTCTTCTGCAGAAGCCTCATCAAATGCTCCCGCGCCTCCGGGCAAGCCGGGTCGTTCCTTCTTGTGAAGTCGACCCAAGGGATTCTGTCCTCTTCAGCACCGAACGGAAAAACGCATTGGTAGTTTTTGTCCCTCGTCCTCAGTCTTCTCACAGCGCTTCTCCATCCTTGAACAAAACCTCTATTGAGCGGCGCATAAAACCTAATTTACTGTGTGCCAATAATCCCACTATATTCTCTTTTTGTATGATTTAAAACAATTTTAACACCAACTTCCCCACTTCGTTATCCCCTTTGCCCTCTTTTTAAAAAACTCCATCATCTAATCATCTTTCATTTAAAACCCAAACACGGACTTTTAAAAATTTTTCAGCAGGAATTACCTGATAAATAGCTCCATCTAAAAAAACATCAAAAAACTTAGGAAACCACATTGCATAGTAATCACATTCAGGAACAAACAAAACATTTAGAAGATCTCCATTCTCTGAGAACTTCAACACTCCCAGCTTTATACTTCCTCGACTTTCCGAGTTTTCCTGGTGCATTTTACCAGTCTGTACCCAGACGTAGGCATTACCAGAACCATCCTCACCAATAAACCCGCATTAAAGATGTTTTCTTCTTCAGCTACAATGTACCTACCAACTTTTGTATGAGCCCCGCTTTCGTACCGAGTTAGCTCTAGAACTTCTCTTCGATTACCTTTTATGGCCACCTTGCTTCTCGAAGTTCTCTGCCCTGCTTGTATTTGAAAATTCTTGTTTTATGCATCCCGTAATCAGCAAAATGCATACAAAAACCTGGAACATTACCAAAATTACTAACTTTTTTATAACACTTCGTGAAACCAAAGTTCTCACCAAATTACACCTTACCTCCAAATACAAAACTCACATGAGCAACATTAAGGTAAAGAATCCTTGCAATCTAATCCACCATTCTTGTTAGCTTCTTCACGATAGGAACATCCGCTGGTGCAAAATCAACATAATCTAATTCTTCTATGTTTAACCATTTTACATTGTTGTTATTCTGCTCTATTCCGTGTGTATTCAGAATTTTACAATTATAAGCAAGCAACAAAATTGGCCCAAACTCATACTCATAATATACAACTTCAAAAATCCCTTCCACCTGAACTTCAATACCCAGTTCTTCTTTGATCTCTCTTGCCAAACATTCCTCTGGACTTTCCCCTGGTTCCAGTTTACCACCAGGAAACTCCCATTTCCCAGCCAAATGGCCACTTTGCCGCTGAGCAATGAGTACCTTTTTACCATCTCTTATAACAGCTGCTGTTACAATCAGCGGGTATTTCATAGTAAGATATCCCCTCTTGAACTTGACTTAAGGCCGCTTCTATAAAAAATCTTCTATAAAAAACAACTTTCCCCGAAAATATCGGGGAAAGAGAGATCAGACTAAAACAAACTAACTACACTTTCCGGACAGTACTTTTCACGCAGCTTGGGCTTTTCGATCTTACCCGTAGGGTTGCGTGGTATCTTATCAAAGAATACGCGGCGCGGCCTTTTATATCGAGGTAAAGCTTCGCAGAAGTCTAAAATTGCTTGCTCAGTCACTTCTCTACCAGGTTTTATCTCCACAATTGCTACAGGTACTTCGCCAAGCCTCTTGTCAGGCATACCTATCACAGCTGCATCCTTAACATCATCGTGAGTCCGAAGAAAGTCTTCAATTTCCACAGGAAAGATATTCTCCCCACCAGAGATCACAATATCTTTTTTTCGGTCAACCAGGTATATAAAACCATCCTCATCCTGACGCGCCATATCTCCTGTATATAACCAACCGTTTTTTAATACTCTCCTTGTTGCTTCAGGATTTTTGTAGTAACCTTTCATTACTCCCGGCCCTTTAACGATCAGCTCTCCGACTTCTCCTTGCGGCACTGGCTTACCTTCTTCATCAACAATCATAGCCTCCCATTTGTAACCAGGAACTCCAATAGCACCTACCTTATGAATGTTCTCAATGCCAAGATGTACACATCCAGGGCCACTTGCCTCACTCAATCCGTAATTTGTATCGTACATCTGGTTTGGAAAATATTTTTTCCATCTTTTGATCAAACTGGGAGGAACAGGTTGAGCTCCTATATGCATCAATCTCCACTGTTCAAGATGGTAATCCTCCAACTTTACTTCTCCACTTTCAATGGCATCCAGAATATCCTGAGCCCATGGGACGAGCAGCCACACTATAGTTACCCTTTCTTCCGACACAGTCTCAAGTATCCAGCGCGGATTAACACCCCGCAAAATAACAGCCTTAGAGCCCACTAAAAAGCTCCCAAACCAATGCATCTTTGCTCCGGTATGATATAGAGGCGGAATACACAAAAAGTTATCATCATGCGTCTGCAAGTGATGCCGATTTTCAGTAATACAAGCAGATACGAGATTGGCATGTGTGAGGATAATTGGTTTAGGGATACCAGTCGTCCCAGAAGTGAAATAAAGGGCTGCCTCATCTTCATCACAAACTTTTACTCTGGGAACACTTGAGGGCATATCCCTTATTATGCTAATGAAGTTTTCTGCTCCCCTTGGACATTCCTCACCCACAAAGATTAGGTTTTTTAAATATCTCAAATCGTCTTTAATCTCAGATATTCTTTCAATAAATTCTGGCCCATAAACAAGCGCTTTTGCCTCTGCTACATCCAAACATTTCTTAATTTCCTCGGCAGTAAACCGAAAGTTAAGAGGAACGGCCAATGCTCCTGTTTTCAAAACACCAAAATATATAGGAAGCCATTCTAAACAGTTCATCATCAATATGGCTACTTTATCCCCAAACCCTATGCCTCGCGCCAACAAAGCGTGAGCAAACTTATTCGCTAGGCTTTCAAACTCCCACCATGTAATTTCCCTCCGGCTGCCTGTTGCAGGTTCACGCTCTATAAGACTTGTTTCATCAGGATAAACTGTTGCATTATACGTCAAAATTTCTGTTATTGGCATAAAAAAACCTCCCTACCGTTCTACTAAAAGTTATTTGGCAAAGGAGCCTAGAAGAACTTTTTCCGCTTAAAGTTTTTAAATCAAAATTAGCCGTCCTGCCATCCTACCATTCCTCCTCTCCTCAAAACACGCTCTGTAATTTAAACCTAAATCCGTGACAAACGAGCCACAATAATTCCTAGCATCGCTCAAAATCT
>JBNATO010000183.1:0-4621 GCA_049701555.1 Thermacetogeniaceae bacterium
GCGAGCCGGGATCCCACCAGCCCGTAAAACGGTGGAAAAACAATAACTGCCAACGAAGAATTAGCTCTCGCTGCTTAATTAAGCAGCGCGTCCGCCCGGTCTCGCCTGCGGACCGGTAACGGGCGTCAGACAGCAGGCTAACCGTTTCTTCCTGTTCCCTGGGGAGGAAACGGGATCGCTACGGGGATAGCCTGAGGAGAGCCTGTCGGTGGGCGCTCTGAAGGCGAAATTAAAACACCGACTGCGCTCGGAGAAGCCTTTGTGGCCGTTCTTCCGGACAGGGGTTCGACTCCCCTCGCCTCCACCATAAAAACGCTAAAAAGCCCTGAAAATCAAGGGCTTGCGGGTTTTGTAAATAAAAGGAAGGGCAGGGTTCATCTCCGTAAGACCCCCGAAAATACTGGGTTTCTCCGCAGGAGGAGTAACAAGGGAGTAACAAATGGAGTAACAAAAAGAGCAACAAAAACCCCGGGTACTGGGTGAAGTGCCCGGGGTTTTTTGCGGCCCTGGGTCTTAAAAACCCTGAAGAAAATTTTACCTGAGTTTATCAGATGCCCCTGCTTAAACCCGCATAAAACCTGAAAAAGTTTTTCAAAAAGCGCGCACTTTGCCACTACTTTACCTGTTCCTGGAAATCATCAGCAGCTATCACATTGTTCGGTTGTTTCATGCGCAGCAGGCGCAATGCAGGCGCAGTATCTTATAGTAACGTCAATATCGACTTTGGTGAAATTCATGGAATTTTTTGTGTTTATTGTAATAGTAATAGCGATTTACTGGGATTATAATAGCTTTGCAAGGAACTGAATGGAGGGTAAAAAATGGATCAGATCATCGTTAGAGTTTCCAGTAAGCGGCAAATTACTTTGCCTGCCGCAGTCTATAAAAAACTTGGTATCCAGCCGGGGCAAAAGCTCTTGTTAGAAGTGCAGGGGGACAAAATTATCCTATCTCCTAAGACCACAAGTTATACAGAACTGCTGGCAGGTTCATTGAAGGACATCTATGGCCGGACTCCAGAAGAGGTCAACGATTACATCAGGAAGGAACGCGAAACATGGGGCAAAACGCTCTCTTAACCAGCATTGCTCATGTCAAACGCTTATTGCTCGACACCAATGCAATAATCTATTTTCTGCAAGGAATTAGCCCTTACAGGGCCGTTTTAAACCCTTTATTCCATCTTAATTGAAGAGGGGAGGCTTGAGGCTGTTATTTCTGTAATTACGGAAGCTGAGCTCCTGGTTGGGCCGCTTAGAAAGAATGATAAAGAAGCCTTAGCAAAAGTAAAGTTGTTGCTCAATGAATTTCCAGGCATCAAAGTGATCCCGATTTCGCGTCAGATTGGGTAGATGGCAGCTTCTATCAGAGTGGAAAATAATCTGCCTCTTCCAGACGCACTGATCATTGCTACGGCTAAGGCAACTGGTTGTGAGGCGGTGATAGGAAACGACCGTTCCTGGTCGAGAATAGATACCCCGAAGGTGTTTCTTCTCGATGAGTATGTTAATCTGCCGTAGTATCTTACATTGCCGGGATAAGCAGTTATTTTAAATTTTTAATGCTAGGGTCAACGCCAGCAACCGCGCATCATCAGGGTCGCGCTCACCCATCCGCTTTTTCGAACTTCGGCTCGTACTCTTTTACTAGGATTACTTTCATTGCTATGAGGTTTAGACCTTAGAACCAACTGTAACAAAATCGAAGTCCCCCATCAAGATTACCTTGCTTGCTTTTCCGCCTATCACCGCAAATAGAATTACATTCGCATCAACGGCGACTCTTTCTAAAGGCTTCAAAATCTGCCATCACTTCCTCTTCGCTGACGCCCTTTTCTTCTCTTTCTTTTGCAAGGAGAGCCATCAATAGATACGAAGAGTAAACTAAGCGCTTCTCTTTCTATTTCTGGTGTTGAATAAACTACTTGCAAAAAATTCATAATTTTTTGCTTCTTTTCCTAACAGATTTTACTGGGAAAAGGTGCTTGTGCCTGCGGGATGGTTTTGAACGGCGTGAGCTGTGGTAAACTATCGGTAGAGGCTGGAAAAGTTTTGCTGGAACGGGTGGTTCCTGGTGGAAGCAGGGAAGCTTTTTGTTATACTTAAATTGCTACCGTGTTGCGGGAAAGTAAATGGGGGACGAGGTTGTCTAAAATTTTTGCGGGGGGGTTAAATAGTGGGTATACAAATTGATGAACTGTCTGCTTATTACGCCAAAAAATACCCTTTGGCCTTTGTCGATTGTTTTTCAGAAACTGATCCATCCCTTATGGAGAGTTATAAGGAAGCCTGGCAGGTTGCGGTCAGGGCTGCGGCTATCTTAAAAGAGCGATATGGCGCCAAAAAAGTTGTGGTTTTCGGCTCGCTTGTCGATCGCAGCCGCTTTACACGCTGGTCCGACGTTGACTTGGCGGCATGGGGCATTCCGGACGAGCGGTTCTATGCCGCAGTTGGAGCGGTGACAGGTATTAGTGAAAAATTTAAAGTTGACCTGCTAGACCCAGAAGATTGCCGGGCATCATTACGCAGGGCTATTGAAAGCGAAGGGGTGGAGTTGTGAAAAAGAAGGTCCTCGCTCTGGTCAGCCGTATCCGCGATGAGCTCGATGAAATCCAGGAGATCGTGCACCGGGCACGAGCTGGATGGGAACGGTATCAGCTGACAGGTGATGATTTTTATCTCGACAGCGTAGCCTTTAATCTCCATAGCTTTTATACGGGTCTGGAAAGGATTTTCGAACTGATTTCCATAAATGTGGAGCAAAGCAAGCCAGAGGGGCAAAACTGGCATCAGGAGCTTTTGCGCCAGATGGCAGTTGAGATTGAACATATACGCCCTCCTGTTATCTCCAGAGAAACGAGGTTCAGACTGGATGAATACAGGGGCTTCCGACATATTGTTCGCAACATCTATGCCTTCCATCTTTCTCCTGCACGCATTAAGCCTTTGGTGGATAACCTTCCTGAAGTTTGGGAGCGCACAAAAGAGGAAGTTGAAAGATTTCTTCTTTTCGTTGAAGCAATGAATAACGAAAAGTAATATAAGCAAGGTATGCCCATTCCACGGTTAACTGATTTTATTAGCGTTAAGGTTGATACCTGTGCCTGCGGGGCGGTTTTGATCGGTATGAGCTGTGGTAAACTATCGGTAGAGGCTGGAAAAGTTTTGCTGGAACGGGTGGTTCCTGGTGGAAGCAGGGAAGCTTGCGGAAGAAAGGGAGAAGCATGCAGCTCTGCTGCGCTCGGAGGTTGAGCGCCTGACTGGGGAACTGCAGATGCTGGGCGCAAAAAAGATAGTGCTCTTCGGCTCGATGGCGCGCGGCCGCCTAGACCTGTTTACGGACATTGATTTGCTGGTGGTGATGGACAGCGACTTGCCATTTGTCGAAAGGAGCGGGTGGGTCTACCGGAAGCTGATGCCGCGTGTTGATGCCGATATTCTTGTCTATACCGAAGAAGAGCTTGAGGCCTTGAGAGAGGGGCATTTTTTAAGGAAAGCCCTGGCAGAGGGGGTTGTGCTGTATGAGAAGAAGCCCTCTTGAGGAGGGGATGAGGTGGCTGGAGCAGGCTGGTGAGGACCTGAAGTGGGCGAAGCTGCTCGCCCGTGAGGGTGGGTACCACATCGCCTGCTTTCTGGCGCAGCAGGTAGCCGAAAAAGCCATAAAAGCTTTTTTGTATGCACAGGGAGAAGAGTTGGTGGTAGGGCACTCTGTTGATGCACTGCTGGCCCGTGCAGCTAAATATGACCAGCGGTTTGAGGAGAAGCGTTCTTCGTGGTCATCACTTGACGGCTATTACATTCCCACGCGCTATCCCAACGGCCTGCCGGACAGCATTCCTGCGCGCGTCTTTAACGATAGGTTGGCGCAGGACGCTGTGAGCCTGGCGGATGAGGCGGTGCGCTTTGTTGGCGAGCTGTTGAGACCTTCTGAGAACGGCGAGGCACTATAAAGACGAGAAAGAAGAGAGGAGATTACAACAGCGGGCGTAGGCCGGGCCGAACAAGAGAACAGCAAGGCTTCTATGATTAAAAGTGTGGGAAATGGTATATATGTGAAGAAGGCAAGATGACATGTTGACTGTTGACTAAGGAAGGGTTTTAGAAAAAATAGCGGGGGCACATCCGAAATTGAAGAATTTATTGAACACACAAACCCCTTCAAGAAAGGAGTGCCCCCATGTACAAAACTAATACATTCAGCATAGAAGCACAAGAGAAATTTGAAGAAATACTTAAAGCTTTCTTGGGAGATCCCTTTGGCTCAGGGGAGATCGTGCTAAGGGTAACCGTAGAGCCTCCAGAGGTATGCCTTGTGTGTAAAGAGGGCAGGCTGCACAGGCACGGGTTTCTCAAGGAGAGGAAGATTCGCCACGCTTTCCTGTATGGGAGATGGGTTTTCCTGGCATGGATCCCTGTCCGCTACAAGTGCTATCGCTGCGGGAAGACTTATACCCTTCGCCCTCCTGACATCAATCCCTGGGCTAGGTTTACGAGATTGGGCGTGCAGACGGTGCTCTGCTACGCTCAAAGGATGAGCTTTAACTGCGCAGCGCAGATATTAAATCTCACCCGAATCCGTGATAATAACAACTGGGCAGGACCTGCTCTAACAGTAAATGGTA
>JBNATO010000184.1:0-4600 GCA_049701555.1 Thermacetogeniaceae bacterium
TCCCTGGAGATGTCCAACGTTGACCTGGCTGAGGAGTTCACGAATATGATCATAACCCAGCGCGGCTTCCAGGCGAACTCGCGGGTGATCACAGCGTCGGATGAAATGCTTCAGGACCTCGTCAACCTGAAGCGCTAATGAGATAACAGGGGTGGCCCGCTCCGGGGCGGGCCACCATCCTAACTAGAAAGCGGGTGAAACACAGTGATCAAGGTGACCCGGCTGAACGGGGAGGGGCTCTACGTCAACTCCGATCTCATCGAGTTCATCGAGGAAACACCAGACACAGTTCTTTCACTAACGACAAGCAAGAAGATCGTGGTAAAAGAAAACGCAGAGGAAGTGATCCGGCGAATCATCGATTTTCGCAGGAAGATAGCCGAAGGAGTGCCAAGAAGAATCAACAGATGCGGAGAAACATCCGATGTTATCTCCTCGAATAGAGAATAAGGAAGCAGGAGGTAAGGCATATGGCTCCCCAAGCTGCAGCCGAAGAATCCCAGAAGAAAAGGAAAGAGGGGGGTTTGATCGACCAGAGGGTGCTGCTCATAGGAGTGGCGGCTATTGTAATATCCGCAGTGGCTGCGCTTTTAGTGGCACTGTTTGTGGTCAAGAATTCCAGCAGCATAGCTGCTGGTCGCCAGCCAGAGGCGGTTGCAAGGACTTCTTCCGAGATTGGACCTCTCTTTGAAGCAGGAGAATACACGACGAACCTGGCGCCAGGAGGAGAAAAAAAGTTCATAAAGGTTAAGGTGGTTTTCGAGCTGAGCGACAAATCGCTGGAAAAAGAGATCTCAGAAAAGCTTCCGGTGCTGCAAGACCGCATCCTTTATTTTCTAAACAGCAAGACCAGCGAGGAGTTGAGCGTTGAAAACCGGGCTGCTTTTAAAAGAGAGATCTTAAACGACCTGAATCGCTATTTAACAAAAGGGAAGATCAAAAATATCTATTTCTCAGATCTTGTTATGCAGTAATAATCCACGGGAGTGGTTATTGTGGCGGACATTCTTTCCCAGGCCGAGATCGATGCATTGCTTGCCGCACTCACATCAGGAGAAATAAACCCTAATGAACTAAAAGAAGAGGAAAAGAGCAAAAGAGTCAGGACCTACGATTTTCGCAGGCCCAATAAGTTTTCCAAGGAACAGATCAACAGCATGCATGTCATTTACGAAAACTACGCAAGAACTTTAGCGACATTCCTCTCAGCGCAGCTCAGAACAATAGTGCAGGTATCTGTTCTTTCTTTAGAGCAGCTGACATACGACGAGTTCATCCGCTCGCTCCCTGATCCGTCGATTATCGTCATCTTCAACATGGATCCACTTGAGGGAAATGGCATCTTTGAGATCCAGCCTCCCATCGCTTTCGGTATGATCGACCGTCTCTTTGGAGGTTCAGGAAGCGCTATCAGCAGGGTCAGGCCCTTGACTGAGATCGAGCGCGCCATCATTGAGCGGGTGAGCCAGCGGATGCTGAACATCATGGGTGAGGCCTGGGAAAATATCGTAAAGCTCAATCCCAAAGTGGAGTTTATCGAGTCAAATCCCCAATTTGCACAAATAGTTTCGCCGATGGAGATGGTGCTTCTGATCTCCCTGGAAGCGAAGATCGGTGAGATAGAAGGGATGATCAACTTCTGTCTTCCTTATATAGTTCTAGAGCCTGTCATCGACAAGCTCAGCCTTCACCTCTGGTTTGCCAGAACATCAAATGAGCAAAATCCAGCGTATCGCCTATCTATTCAAAAGAGAATAGAGTCAGCAAAAGTGCCTCTTCATGTGCTTCTGGGGACTACAACCATCACCGTGCGTGAACTCCTGGACCTCCAGGTTGGAGATGTAGTTACCTTGGACAGAAAGGTAAATGAAGATTTAGATGTGATGATCGGCAATTCCTCGAAGTTTCGCGGAAAACCCGGTATATTAAACAAGAAACTAGCAGTTCAGATCACTGGCTTTCATCAGGAGAAAGGAGGAGACTTGGCCTGAACGACAATATTTTGTCCCAGGAAGAGATCGATCTTCTGCTCCGAGGAGAGAGCAGCAGTTTACCCAACATAAAAGAGCTAACAGATCTAGAAAAAGACGCCATAGGGGAGATCTGCAACATATCGATGGGGTCAGCAGCTACAGCGCTCTCCAGTTTGCTTGGGAAAAAGGTCGAGATCACTACGCCTCGAGTGAAAGTTACGACGCGCAGCGAGTTCCAACTAGAATATCCTCTTCCCTATGTTATCGTCAACGTGAAATACACATCGGGCTTTGTGGGTGAGAACCTTTTCGTTATAAAACAGAGCGACGCTGCTGTAATAGTCGATTTAATGATGGGAGGGGACGGGAGCAATCCCCCGAGCGAACTGAACGAGCTGCACCTCAGCGCCATCAGCGAAGCGATGAACCAGATGATGGGTTCTGCAGCGACAGCGATGTCCACGATATTCAACAAAAAGATCAACATCTCGCCACCATCACTAAAGCTCGTCAACTTGGCTGAAGAACAGATCGACAGCTTAGAAAAAGAGGATGACAGATTAGTTCTGGTCACTTTCAAAATGTTCATTGAGGGCCTAGTCGACAGCGAAATGATGCAGCTGTTGCCGTTCAGCTTTGCGCAAGAGATCAGCAGAGGTCTCCTCGGCCAACTGGAAGAAAGTGCTTCGCCTGAACAGCAGACACCGACAGTAACCACAGCTGAAACCAAGGCTGAGGAGCAAACGGTAAAGAAGTCTAGCCAGCAGGCTATTTACCGGGATGAAGGGGTAGCAGTTCAGCCGGCTCAGTTCATGCCTTTCGAGCCACCGACTGCCCCCCCGAAAGACACAGCAAACCTCTCCTTGATCTTGGATGTATCGCTGCAGTTTTCTGTCGAACTCGGAAGAACATATAAAACCATCAAAGAAATACTTGAACTCGGCCCTGGCTCGATAGTCGAATTGGATAAGCTGGCTGGAGAACCCGTGGACGTGCTCGTCAACGGCAAGCCGATTGCCAAAGGAGAGGTTGTGGTGATTGACGAAAATTATGGTGTTCGAATAACCGAAATTTTGAGTTCAAAGGAAAGAATCGATAGAATTAATCAGTAAAAAATTATTTCGGAAACGCGGAGGGAAGGTAGATTGGGTAAGCGGATACTGATTGTCGATGATGCTGCTTTTATGCGCATGATGCTTAAGGACATCTTAACAAAGAATGGCTACACCGTTGTGGGTGAAGCCGAAAATGGAGCGGTTGCCGTAGAGAAATATAAGGAATTGCGTCCTGATCTGGTAACGATGGACATCACCATGCCCGAAAAAGACGGCATAACGGCTGTTAAAGAGATCAAAGCCTTCGATCCGAACGCCAAAATCATTATGTGTAGCGCAATGGGGCAACAGGCGATGGTCATCGATGCGATTCAAGCTGGAGCTAAAGATTTTATCGTGAAGCCTTTTCAACCGGAGAGAGTATTGGAATCAGTGGCTAAAATTTTGGGATAAATCGGGGGCTCTTAGGTCATTATGAGAGCTTCTGTAAGGAAGATACTTTGTAATCTTGCAACAACACTAACATTTATTCTCTTTTTCGCTGCACAATGCTGGGCTGTCCCCCTCGGCAATTTGGATTATCAGGAACCAGAAGCAGTCGCTCCTCCGAGCATAGGGAGCCTTTTGTTGCGACTGGTCGTAAGTTTGACGGTTGTGATCGGCCTTGCCTTCGTTGTGATCAAGTATTTACAGAAGCGGACAATGATCACACAGACTGGTCGCTGGATCAGAGTCATCGATCAGGTTGGGATTGGTCCCAACAAGGCTCTGCTGCTGACAGAGATCGCGGGTAGGCTTTTCGTGCTGGGTGTAACAGACCATAGCATATCGAACCTTATGGAGATCAAAGAAACTTCACAAGTAACAGCGATCCTAGAAGAGAGTTTGGATACGGATATCACCTACTTCAAGGGTGACGTCTTTCACAAGCTGTGGAGAAAGCCGTTTCACAAGCTGTTAAAAACTAAGGTCATCGACTCCATTATGGATAACAAAGAGGGAGAGTAGAAGATGGGGAAGAGCAAGACATTAGCTGCATTCATACTCGCCTCTGTCGTAGTATTTGCTGCTGCCTTTTGTTTCGCCTGGGCTAAACATGCGGAGGCACAGTCTCTCCCTGTTCCGCGCCTGAGCATCGGGATCGATACAGCGCAGAAGCCGGAGGAAGTTTCTCAGAGCCTTCAAATACTTCTCCTGATAACGCTGCTGTCACTGGCTCCGGCAATACTTATCATGATGACATCCTTTACTCGGATCATTGTTGTTCTTTCCTTTATGCGGAGCGCCCTTGCAACCCAGCAGATGCCTCCCAACCAAGTATTGATCGGGCTCGCTTTATTCCTTACCTTTTTTGTAATGGCGCCTACTTGGCAGGCAGTCAACAGAGATGCGCTTCAACCCTACCTCAAAGGAGAGATCACCCAGGAAGAAGCTTACAAAAGGGGTATGGAACACATCCGAACGTTTATGTTCAAACAGACCAGAGAAAATGACCTCGCTCTTTTTGTGTCTCTAGCGCATCTCCCCAGACCCCATGATTACAATGACATACCTAACTATGTTCTAATCCCG
>JBNATO010000185.1:0-4581 GCA_049701555.1 Thermacetogeniaceae bacterium
CAAGAGCCTCCCCCCAACGCTTCATCTTGCTTAAACAAATTCCTTTATTGCACAGGTACACAATATTTCCAGGGTCATTAGCCAGAGCTTTCTCGTAGCACTTCAAGGCTATATCATAACGTCCCTGCTGCTCAAGGCAAACAGCTACATTATTCAGCAACAGAGGATCCTCGGGATTCAAACGGAGAGCCCTGTCAAAATAATCCATTGCTTCTTTGTAAAATCCTAAATTAACAAGTGTTGCTGCCATATTGCACAACAACTCAACCGTTTCACACTGGCCTTGCTCCAGAGCTATTTTATAAGCGGTATATGCCTCCATGTGACGCCCCAGCTTCGAAAGGCAAAATCCTTTATTATTCCAGAGAGCAGGAGATCCCCCACCATTTTTCAAAGCTTTTTCAAAACAGTTCAACGCTTCAGAATAACGCCCCAGATGACAGAGACAAATTCCTGTATTAGTCAATATCTCCGGATCCTTGGGCAAAAAACACCCAGCTTGGTGAAAACAAGACAAGGCAATCTCGTAATACCCAAGTTTGTCCAAGCAAAAACCTTTATAATTCAACAAGTGAGGGTCGCGAGGATTCAATCTCAAAGCACGATCGAAACACATATTAGCTTCGGCATACTCTTCCAGTTGAATCAGCTTTTCCCCTTTAATGCGCCAGAGTTCTGCTGATTCAATCCCATTAGACAGCAATTTTTCTAAGAGATCGAAAGAATCCTCGTTAAAAGCTAATTCTGGAACACTTGTCCAATATATATAGCTATCCTGCGCTCTCAAAAATTTCTTTTTAAAATTGTTTATACACGAAATGGCTTCTTTTATTCTTTTAAAAAACATTACATTCACCCCCATAAGGAAATTTTTAAAAATATATTTCCTTTTGAAATCAGGAAAATCCTTCTATTATTTTCCAATTTTTTCCGACTTTCTTTGCACCAAATGATTTTATATAGGGAAAACCAAACAAAAAAAGACCTCATCTTACACTGAGGTCGTTCATTCAATATTTTTGGCCAAACTCAATCCTCTATTTTCCCAACATCCCGCGCTTTTACAAAGATACTCCCTGGAAACGTCTTGGCATACTTCTTAAGTTCAGCAGCTATTTCGCTTACCTGCCTATGACTATTGAACTTTCGGCTTTCATTGGACACGATCACTATGGAAAGACTTAAAAGGAGAAAAACCTTCTTTCTTCCCCTGCGATCAAAAATTAAAAAGTAACCTCTCTCTAAATCGTCTCTGTTATAAAACCTTTCTATCCCTCTATCAAATTCTTTAATTATCAGGCGGGATAATTTCTCCGCTCGATCCGGAGTTGTTATAGCAACAAAATCATCGCCTCCAACATGCCCTAAGAAATCATCAGGATTTCCATATTCACGAAATATAGAAATTAACGTTTCGGCAAGAAATTTGATAACTTCATCGCCCTGCAAAAACCCATAAGCATCGTTGTAGGCTTTAAAATTATCAATATCTAGATAAAGAACAGCAAATTTCTCTCCTCCATTAATCCTCTCTTTAATTTCCTTCTCTATAACGGGATTACCATATAGACCACTAATAGGATTCACTTGTCTCTCCTGGCTAACCCGACGGATGTGTGCTCGAAGCCGCGCAAGTAACTCCAAAGGCTCAAAGGGTTTACAAAGATAATCATCAGCACCCGCCTCAAAACCAGCAACCTTATCAGCGGTCTCTCCTTTAGAAGTAAGCATCAAGATTGGAACGTGCGCCGTATAGTGATTTCTACGAAACTGGCGGCAAAGCTCACAGCCATCCATAGTCGGCAAGACGCGATCGACAAGAATAACGTCAGGACGATATTCCACCGCTACATCTAATGCCTGAGAAGGGTGATGAAGCACCACAGTCTCAAACTCTTCTCTTTCAAGAGTGTCTTTAATTATCTTTGTAACAAGAGGATCGTCATCGATAATCAACACTTTATACTTCAAGTTTCCACTCCTAATTTTTTTAAAATTTACCCACACGTCATATCAGGTCTGCCTAATTAATATCTTAATTTAAAAGCGTTTGAATAAGGGGGTAAACTTTAATGCCAGAAGACAAAAGAACATCATTCAATTTCAGCAAAAACCCTATACTCTACGGCACTCTTGGCGCGTTAATGACCGGATTAGTTGGAACACTGATACTATCTATCGTCTTTTACTATACCTCGCTATCTGAATCTTACCTAGACCCAGCTGGAACATTTCTTTACCTCACATGCGCCTTTTTAGGAGGTTTTTTAGCATCCAGGAGGGCTGGTAACCGCGGAATAATGTATGGTTGTACTACAGGACTCAGCTACTTTCTAATTGTCTCATTGATCTTTCTACTCATTTCGCCCCAATCCCTGTCCATCTCGTCTGTCTTGCTGAAGGGAATTTACACTCTAATCGTTGGGGCAGCCGGTGGCGTTATCGGCATCACATTTACCGATTAATTTTAATAAAAAAGCAGCCCGTTAATAGGCCGCTTTTCACTTACTTAATCATTTTTTTCAAAAAGTTTCTCAAAAAACGTGGTAACTTAATAAAATAGACCCGCACCCTCCTGATCACCTCTTCTTCTCATTTTCCTCCCCATTATATTCAGACCGATTTCAAAATGTGTGTAATCACACCAAATAAATTTCAATATCATGTTTCTGCTAATCTCTTCATCTCAAAGACGATCGTGCTCGCAAGCACAGCATAGTCTTCGGTCGGAAGATGATCAGGAGCTGATTCATCAAAAAGTATATTACCAGAAGGAGGAAATTCTTCATCGCCTCTCCAGATGACATATGCTACTGGAACTAAGGGAAAAGCAGGAACTATAATGCTTACATCACCTATCTCTCCTTCTTTCCCCCCTAAGGCTCTACCGGCATCCACCATGCGCTCTGGCTTATCTCCGAAAATACTTATGAGGGGACGAATCGCTCTGTTATAGAAAGGATCAATATATATCTGGCCAGAAGGTAATTCCTTGAATGAAATCCACTTATTTTTCACGGGAACTCCCTTTGATGAATTCAAATAATGGAGAATTAAAATTCTATTCACAAGCGGAATATCTCTGCCATCCGGCCTATATACATCCCCACTGGGGTATTTGATTCGGTGTTCCTCATTTAAAAACAGCAATATAAATTCATTCTTCGTGTCATCGTACTCAACACCTAAGCGGTGCTTTACTTCAAGCGGTTTCTTTTCTGAAAAAACTCTTTGAGCTAGTTCCAATGTGGCTTCCAAATTCATATAACCTTTGTTGCGATTAAAGCAAACTCTCTTCTCTTCCATCTCTCATTCCCCTTCAGCTGAATCACTTTGCAATTTATTATTTTCTTCAAGACAGATGATTTTCCTGCTTTTAGACATCAAACTCTGTTTGACATTCCTTTATCTCAAGATTAAAATAAAGTATAGCTAAAGCGCCCGTAGCTCAGAGGATAGAGCGCTGGCCTCCGGAGCCAGGTGCGCAGGTTCGATTCCTGCCGGGCGCGCCATTTTTTTAGATACTCAACTCCTTCGATTTGCGCTGAGGAGTAAAGCTAAAAATATTACAAATTGCTAATACAAAACGCACAGCTTTGTTTTGGAGCTTGCGCTCTAATATGCTGTTCTGTACAGTCAATTTTTCAATTTTTTTCTGCAGCGAAACATTTGTCGTATTCAACATATCTAGTTCAAGCTCCAAGTTTTCATTGAGGCGTTGCAAATCTTGTTGTGATTTCTTCAAATCAGCAACCTCTTTTGTCAGCCTTAAGACCTCTTGATGTTTCGCCTTAACTTCATTACGCAGGCTCTCTAATGCACGCGTATATTTCTTTTCCATCTCTTCCTTCGCAGGTTCAAGCTGAGACAACTGCCGTTCTAACTCTTTTACTTTCTCCTCCAAGAAGGATATCGTTTCCCTTAGCTGATTATTCACTCGATGCAAATCTTTGTTTTCTTTGTTGAGAAGAATATTTTCCTGAGTTCGAGACTTCAGCTGCCCGGTCAAGTTTTTGATGTCTTCTTCGTAAAGCGCACACTTATCCTGCAAACAGGCGATCTCTTTGCTGAACTCCTCAATTTTACTTAAGAAGTGGCGGCGTTCATTCTCTAACTGATGGAGATTGGCCTCCATCGTCTTTATTAATATCTGCGATTCATGGTACATCTTTTCTTTCTCTTCGAGTGTTTTTAAAGCTTCTTCTAACTGCTTACGCTGGTTACTTATCAACCTGCTTTTTTCCAGATTATCTTCCTCAACTTTCCGCAATTTTTCTTTGAGTTCATTTATTTTCTTCAACTCCTCTTCTTGAAAAAACCTCTCATCACCAAATTCCCATAACAGTTCATCCTCCTTCTCCTGATTAAAACCTTCATCAAATGAAAATTTCTTTTCCTGTCTTACCTTTCCCACTTGACACTCCCCCCTTGAACCAAACAAATTCTATCTGAAAATTCTCTTTACTAGTTGTGGAATCCTTCGGTAAATTTGGTATTAATTGTCGCTTAAAATTTTAAGTGTCACCTTTTTTAAAACAAATTGTTACACGCCCTGAAAGCCTTGCGGCACAAGGCTTTCAG
>JBNATO010000186.1:0-4572 GCA_049701555.1 Thermacetogeniaceae bacterium
GCAGATTTTTACGCCCTCGGCAGCGTTGGTTGTGTAGGCATCAGCACCGATCTGCCTGCAGGCCTCCTCGGTCACAGGATTCCCACCGATGATAACCTTAACTCCATCCCGCAAACCAGCTTCCCTCAGAGCATCCACTGTCTTCTTCATCGACTCCAACGCCAGGGTGAGCACCCCGCTCATCCCCACGATCTGCGGCCTTACCTCCCTCACCTTCTCCACAAACAACTCCGCAGGTACGTCAATGCCTAGATCGTGCACCTCAAAACCAGCCGCCTCGGCCATGCTCTTGAAAATGTTCTTCCCTATGTCGTGCAGGTCACCCTCAACTGTCCCCAGCACGATCACCCCAACCTTCTCCGCACTGCCTCCCCCAAGCACAGGCTTCAATACCTCGATCGCATTCGTCAACAGCTCACCAGCAAAGATCAGGTCTCCTACAAAGTACTCTCCCTTCTCAAAAAGGTCCCCAACTATACCCATCCCCTGCTGACAAGCGCTCACTACCTGCTGCGTCTCCTCCGCGCTCGGGTTCGCAGCCACAAACTCCTTGAGCATGCTCAAAACCTTCTCCTCATCCAGTTCCCCTACCGCTTGGGTCAATGCCTGTAAGTCTACCACCTTCGTATCCTCCTTTGATGTGATCGCTTGATTTCGAGCAGTCGAGCACCTAAGTCACCAAACCCACAACTCCAGAGCTCACGCGCGCCAGCCTCTGACTCCTATCCCCACCCCCTCGGCTCAGAGTTTATGTAAATTCCGCCACGAGCAGCTGGCGGAAAACCCCGTCTCTACTCTTTGGGCCCGATCATCTTCTTCCGGTAGGCATTGTAGTAGTTCCGGCAGTAGCGGTCCTGCCCCAACAGAGCCCGTGTGGCCAGCAGCGCCGCCAGCATCTCTCTGTTGCAGGGGTCCATGATGGCCGAGTCCATGCCGGCATACATGGCGATCGTCAAAAACGCCTGGTTCACTGCCCTCCTGAAGGGCATCCCAAAGGAGATGTTGCTGAGTCCAGAGGTGAACTTCACTGTGGGGTACATCTTTCTGATCTCTGCCATCGTTTCCACGAAATTGAGGAGGGACCTGTTGTCCGCAGACAGGGCCATCACGAGCGGGTCGATGTAGATCTTTTCCGGAGGAATGCCGTATTTCTCGGCTTTCTCGATCAATGACTTGGCGATCTCCACGCGCCTCTCGACGCTAGAAGGTATCCCCTTGTTGTCGCAGGTCAGGGCGATCACCTGCCACTCTGTCCCTTTGACGAGCGGGTAGATGACCTCGCACTTATCCCCTTCTTCGGAGACGGAGTTGATGATCCCCGGCTTCCTGGCATACTGGATGACCTCAGCGATCGTCCTCGGGTTCGGGCTGTCGATGCATAAGGGCTTGTCCACAGCGTCCTGGACGATCTCCATCAGCCACTTCAGGGTCTCCACCTCGACCTCCGGGGCCGTCCCGGCGCAGACGTCGATGTAGTCGGCGCCGCACTCCGCCTGCCGAACAGCAAGATCCCTGATGAACTCCTCGTTCCTCTCGGCTATGGCCTGCTTCACGCTCGGTATCGTCCCGTTGATCTTCTCTCCGATGATGATCAAGGCAGCTTCCTCCTGTATAATTTTGTGTTTACCTATATATACAAGTTCGCTTTTATTATAAACGGATAAAAAGTTTTGTGTCAACGACTTATTATTATATTGTCTATACAATATCTGCACAAAAAATAAAAACCGCACGCCCTCGCCCGTCTCCGGTCAACACGAGCTGCGCGCTAAAAAGCATCCCCGACGGTCGGCCTCTCGAATGAACAGGGGATCCCCACCATGCACTTGCCGCAGACCTCAGGGGAGCCCAGGTCATCAAAGCGCTTGGCGTTTTCCCGGCACATCTCGTAGCACTTCCTGCGGTCATACCGCCCCTCAGCCAGAGCGCCGTTGACGCATCTCTTGATGCAGGACTTGCAGCTACCGTTCAGCTTGTAGAGGCAGCACTCACCTTCTTCCCTCGGCGTCGGCTCCAGAGGGGCGTCTGTCACCAAGGTACCCAGGCGCCCGCAGCACCCTCTCGCGGTGATCAGCATGTTGTTGAGGCCGAACTTCCCCAACCCAGCGATGTAGGCTGCGTGGCGGTGCGACCAGCTGCTCATCAGCTTCTCTCTATCGAAGTTGTGCGTCGGCGGGATGACTGCTGCCCGGTAGCCGAGCCTCTCTAGCTCCGCCGCAAGAGCCGAGTTCAGCTCGGAGATCAGGGCGTTTGTCTCCACATAGGCAAGCGCCCAGTCAGGAGAGGCCTCCCTCCCCGAGGCGTTGCTCTCGGCAACTGAGCGGTCGAAGGGGAGAAAATAGGCGATCACGGAGCGCGCCCCAGACAGGATGTCGCTGGGCAGGAGGTGATCCGGACCGACCGCATCCTTCAGCACACCGAACAAGGGGTCGTTGCTGTCGGCGAAAGCCACGAGGGGCTTCAGCCACCTCGTCCTGGTGCGCTTCTCAGAAGGATAGCGCAGCACGAAATCGACTATAAAGCCGGCGACAAAGCTGTTCATGTTAAGACCCTCCCTTTTTTCTTGCCTCCCGGCAGCCTGCTCCCAATCGGAGGACACCAACAGCCCCATTGAGCCAAAAAGCGCCGCAAATACTTGCGGCGCCTGGATGTTCAATGGTGAGCCATCGGGGATTCGAACCCCGGACACCCTGATTAAAAGTCAGGTGCTCTACCTGCTGAGCTAATGGCTCATTATCCACAGTCTGCCCTCTCTCTTCACCGTCTACAGAGCCTATCTTACAATGAGTCAATGCTTTTGTCAACAGCAGCCTGCCTGCAAATTTATTCTAAAAAACATCCTCTATGATGATGGTCTGCTGGCGCTCTGGCCCCACAGACACCATCACGACAGGTATTCCCAGCACCTCCGAAATCCTCTCGAGGTACTTGCGGGCTGCAGCAGGGAGGTCTTCAAGCCTTCTCGCACCTGAGGTGTCCTCTTGCCATCCATCGAGCTCTTCGTAGACCGGCTCGCACTCCCGCAAGACCCTCAGGCTGGCGGGAAACTCCTCCAAGACCTCACCCCTCCAGCGGTAGGAGACGCACAGCCTGATCTTCGGCAGGTGGTCCAGCACATCCAGCTTGGTGATGATCAGCCCGCTCATCCCGTTCACCCTGACGGCGTAGCGGAGCATCACCAGGTCGAGCCAACCGCACCTGCGCGGCCTCCCCGTCGTCGTCCCGAACTCCATGCCGCGCTGCCGCAGGTCGTCGCCGTCCGCACCGAGCAGCTCCGTGGGGAAGGGGCCCTCCCCGACACGGGTGAGATACGCCTTGCAAACCCCGAGAACCCTGTCGATCGCCGTGGGGCCGATCCCAGAGCCTATGCAGGCGCCCCCCGCAACAGGGCTGGAAGCGGTCACGAAGGGATAGGTCCCGTGGTCGAGGTCGAGGAGCGTACCCTGCGCCCCTTCGAAGAGGACGTTCTTCCCCTCAGCCAGGAAGCGGGAGAGGAGAAGCGAGGTGTCGGCGATCATCGGGCGCATCCTGTCAGCATACGGCCTGAGCCACTCGACGATCTCCCGGGGGTCGAAGCCCGGAAGACCGTAGAGCCTCTCGAGAACGACGTTCTTCCGCTCGATGAGCTGCGAGACGTAGTCCTCCCAACCGGGCTCGAGGAGTTCTCCGGTGCGCAGCCCGACGCGGGAGACTTTATCCACGTAGGCGGGCCCTATGCCGCGCCTCGTCGTCCCGATCTTCTGGTTTCCTCGGGCATCCTCCTCAGCCTCGTCGAGGCGCTTATGGCAAGGCAACAGCAGGTGCGCTCTATCGCTGATGTAGAGCCTTGCGCCGCGGACGCCCTGGGCAGCCAGGTCGTCCAACTCCTCGAACAGGACCTCAGGGTCGACCACCATGCCGTTGCCGATGATGCACTTCTTATCGGGGTAAAGGATTCCGGACGGGATCAGGTGCAAGCGGAACTTCTGGGAACCGATCACCACTGTGTGCCCGGCGTTGTTGCCCCCTTGGTAGCGGACGACAACGTCAGCCTTTCTGGCCAGGTAATCGGTTACCTTGCCCTTGCCTTCATCCCCCCACTGCGCTCCCACAATCACTATGCAAGACAAATCTCGTCCGCCTCCTATCCTAGTCCGTATGAAGGGAAACAGCGCCGCCTCAGGCGGCTTGTTCCCGCCGAGCTATCTCCCGGGCGGCTATCATCCCGCTCAACGAAGCCTGAGCCAAGCCGCGAGTCACACCAGCGCCATCTCCGGCGACGAAGAGGTTGGAGATCTCTGTCTCCAAGCTCTTGCTCACTTCGATCCGCGATGAATAGAACTTCACTTCGACGCCGTAGAGGAGGGTGTGCGGCGAGTACACGCCAGGCGTCACCTTATCCATCGCCTTGAGCATCTCCAGGATAGCCAAGAAGTGGCGATAGGGAAGCACCAGGGAGAGATCCCCAGGCGTCGCCTCCTTCAGCGTCGGAACAACGAGCCCCTTGGCAATCCTCTCAGGGGTCGATCGCCTCCCGTGCATCAGGTCGCCGAGGCGCTGCACGATCACCCCGCCTCCGAGCATGTTCGCCAG
>JBNATO010000187.1:0-4570 GCA_049701555.1 Thermacetogeniaceae bacterium
CCATTCCTGTTCCTGCCAAGCGGGTCGTGGCGATCGGTCCGGGTGCCCTGCGGCTGGTCTGCTATGCCGGGGGAGCCGACAAAGTGGTCGGTATAGAGAACATGGAGAAGCAGCAGCCTGCTGGCAGGCCGTATATCCTGGCCCATCCGGAGCTCAAGAGCCTTCCTACCATCGGCCAGGGAGGGCCCGACTCCACGCCGGATGCCGAGAAGCTGGTCAGCGTAAAGCCTGATGTGATCTTCGTCGCCTATCTCGTCGATAAGGCCAAGGCTGATGAGCTGCAGGAACAGACCAAGATCCCTGTGGTTGTTCTCAGCTATGGGAATCAGGTGCCGTTTGACGAGGATGTCTATCGCTCGCTCCGGCTGATCGGCGAGATCATCGGGGAGGAGCGGAGGGCTGAGGATGTGGTGGCATACCTCAAGAAGTGCCAGGAAGACCTCCGACAGAGGACGAAAGACATCCCCGAGGAGAAGAAGCCGACCGTCTACGTAGGGGCCTTAGGGATGAAAGGGGTTCACGGTATCGAGAGCACGGCGGCGAGATACGGGCCCTTCGTGGCGATCGGCGCCCGCAATGTCGTGGACGAGACCGGCAGAGAGGGGAGCCTGATGATCGAGAAGGAAAAGCTCCTGGCATGGGACCCGGAGATCGTCTTCATCGACGAAGGCGGGCTCAGCCTGGTGCGGGACGACTACAAGAAGAACCGGCAGTTTTACCAGTCCCTCAGGGCGTTTAGGAATGGCATGGTTTACGGCCAGATGCCTTTCAACTATTACACAACAAACATCGACACGGCGATCGCCGATGCCTACTACGCCGGAAAGGTGATCTTCCCCGACCGGTTCCAGGACATCGATCCGGCCAAAAAGGCTGACGAGATCTACAGCTTCCTCTTAGGGAAGCCGCTCTACCAGCAGATGGCGAAAGACTTCGGCGGTTTTATCAAGATCGATCTGGCTAAGCTTTGATGGCTGAGGTGGAGATGTTGCGGGGAGCGGCAGCAGAAAGAGGCGCGCCCGAAAGCTATTTGAGGTATACGGGAAGAAAGGTTCTGATCATCTGCCTTGTTGCGGTGTTAACGCTTCTTTTGGCAGCGTATGCCATCAACGCCGGATCTGCCGGCCTCACCCACCGTGAGGTGTTGTCGACCCTTATGGGCATGGGGGAGGGCCGGCTGGAGATCATCGTCTGGAACATCCGGCTCCCCCGGGTGCTGGCTGCGGTGACCGCCGGAGTCGGGCTTTCCGTGGCCGGATGTGTGATGCAGAACCTCCTGCGGAACCCCCTCGCCTCTCCCTCCACCCTTGGGGTTTCGCAGGGGGCAGCCTTCGGAGCTGCTCTGGCGATCATCAGCATGGGGGCTGGGAGCATCCAGAGCACCAGCGCTGATGCGGTGATCATCAACAACCCCTATCTTGTCACTTTTTCTGCCTTTGTAGGGGCGATGCTGACGACTTTGGTTGTTCTCTTCTTGGCTCAGATCCGGGGTGTTACCCCGGAGGCGATGGTGTTGGCTGGCGTTGCCCTGAGTTCTCTCTTCGCTGCTGGCACGACGATCCTCCAGTATTTTGCCAGCGATGTCCAGGTGGCGTCGATCGTCTTCTGGACGTTTGGTGACATCAGCCGGGCCTCGTGGCGCGACCTGGGGATTATGGCGGCGGTCGTCGGGGCCTCGTTCGTCTACTTTTTGTGCAACCGCTGGAACTACAACGCCATCGACGGCGGTGAGGAGACCGCCAAAGGGCTCGGCGTGAACGTGGAGAGGGTGAGGTTGGTCGGGATGTTCGTGGCTTCCCTGATCACAGCGGTGCTCGTCTCCTTTCTGGGGGTGATCGCCTTCATCGGGCTGCTCGGGCCGCACATCATGCGTCGCCTCTTGGGAGGTGACCACCGCTTCCTGATCCCGGCCTCTGCCGCAATGGGAGGGCTCTTGCTGCTGGCGTCCGATACCTTGGCTAGGACCTTGATCGCCCCGGTTGTCCTGCCTGTGGGAGCGATCACCTCATTTATGGGCGCACCACTCTTCCTCTATCTCCTGGCAAAGGGGTATGGGAAAAGATGATCCTCTCGGTAGAAGGAGTGGAGTTCAGCTACAACAGCCACCCTGTGCTAAAGGGCGTCAGGTTTGAGGTGGGGAGAGGAGAGCTCTTTTCCATCTTGGGGAACAACGGCGCCGGGAAGTCCACCCTGCTCAGATGCCTGAACCGCATCCTCAAGCCGCGGATGGGGACGATCCTGGTCGAGGGGGAGGACCTGTCGGCGCTCACACGCCTGGAAGTCGCCCGGAGGGTGGGGTATGTAGCCCAGAGGCACGAGAGCGGCAGGGTGACAGTCTTCGATGCTGTGCTCCTGGGGAGGCGGCCGTATATCAGATGGGATGCCACCGAAAAAGACCTGGCGATCGTCCGGGAGGTTTTGGCGGTGCTGGGGCTGGAGGAGTTCTCTCTCCGGTATCTGGACGAGCTGAGCGGTGGCGAGCTGCAGAAGGTGATCATCGCCAGGGCGTTGGCGCAGGAGCCGCGGGTGCTCCTGCTGGACGAACCGACCAGCAACCTCGACCTCAGGAACCAGTACGAAGTCCTGAAAATAGTCAAAAAGGTGGCCAAGGAGCGCAATATCGCCGTTGTTGTCGTCATGCACGACATCAACCTCGCCTTGCGGTTCGCCGACAGGTTCCTCCTCTTGAAGGACGGGGCGATCTACGCCTGCGGCGGTAGAGAGGTGATCACGCCGGAGAACATCGCCGGCGTCTACGGGATCCCTGTGAGGGTTGAGGAGCTTGGCGGCGTCCCTATCGTCGTCCCTCTGTGTGACCCTGAGGAGCCGTTCACCATGTAGGAGCTCTGGAAGCGCCTTGCCTCAAAGGGGCGCTGCACCTGCTGCAGGACTGCTGCTTTGATGCGCCCAGGTCTCCAGGCGGGTTGCCCCGGAGACCGCCCAAGCCTTTCAACGTTAAGGAGTGATAGAAGATGAATGGAAAGTCGAGGATCGCCTTGCGTGACACCACGTGGTTGATGGTCTGCGGCCATGAGCCGTGGCTGGAGATGGCGACGAGCCACGGCCACGCAGGCGGGAGCATGGAGGTCTTTATTAAGTGGGGCCACAACATGCAGAGAGACGGCCTGGCCCGAAAAGAAGGGATGGCCGCCTTTGTTGTTAGCCCGGCCGGGGAAAAAGAAGACCTGGTCATCTCCGAAGGCGGGCCGGATCATTATGGCTTACGCTTTTCCACACCTATAGACGGATTTTACCATGTTGTGGTCAGGAACATGGGGGATTATGTGCTGGACCGGGATTATCAGTACCATGAGGGCACCCGCAGGGAATACCCGGATGCTGCCCATGCCATCCGCTACGTCCAGTACGCCCAGCTCTTTGTGCCTGTCGGGCACGATCTGGAGGGGAAACCCCCTCAGGGTGGAATGGAGCTGGAAATAGTCCCTGAGATCTGGAGGCAGTGGCAGGCGGGCGACGAGATCGCCTTGCAGGTGCTTCTGCGAGGAAGGCTGCTGGACAATGTAGTCGTGGATGTGGTCTGCGACGGCCCCGCCGGGCGTAGGGAATGGAAAGAGGAGGCCGGGGGCGACGGCCGCATCAGGCTCAGGGCGAATGAGCCGGGTCGCTACCTGGTGGTGGCCCGCCGCGACCTCCATGAGCGCGAGGAGGGTATCTACGACCTCCTGTCGCTGACGGCGACGCTGTTCTTTCTTGTGACCAAAAGGCGTCATTAACATTTAGGGCTTCCTCTTCATTTTCATTTTCTTCCCTAGCAGGTAGGCTGTCTCCTCTGCTTGTTGAGGATTGATGCCGTCACTGTATTTTCCCGACCGAGCCTAGTTGTAACTTGCTGCCAGGCGATGGTTAAGATAAGACATCCATCTGAATTTTTATTTTTTTGCCATGCCAAGAAGGATATGGGTGGTCGATGTCGTATTATCGTATTATGTTGTTAGGATACGGGAACCAGAAGGTTCAGCGGTTTTTATTTGCGTTTGATGAAAAGTGAATCCAGAGCGAATGAATTGAGCCACGAAGGCATTTTCCACGAAGGAAGCCGGAGTGGCTCTTTTGTCTTTTAGGGGGGTGGAAGGGCAAGGCCCGAGCAAAAACACAGAATGCCTGGTGGAACAGCTTCGGTATTACCCAGAAGAACAGAAAATGGGGGTATGGGTTGTGAACAGGGTGAAGTTGAAGAATGGCGTAATTGCAGCCGTGCTGTTAGTCTCTTGCCTGTTTTTCCTGGTGAAAGCAAAAGAGGCGGCAGCAATGACATCTAACTATGCTCTCTCAGCTCCTACGGTTCAGGCGGATAGTGTCGTATCGCTGGGCCAGCTGTATATCAGTGAGGCGAGCTATCCCAATTCTCTGAAAGCGGGGGATACCTTAAGCATCTCTTTTCCGACTACCGTTCAGCTGCAAAAGATTCAGATTCAGGAAACAGCTGCTTCTTCCAGTGCTGCAAACATTACAATAACTCTGGATAAGGTCAAAAAACAGTTTACCATCACGGGAAGTCCGTGTCAAGACTTAGTAGGCAACTTTACACTTAAGAGACCTCGACACAATA
>JBNATO010000188.1:0-4442 GCA_049701555.1 Thermacetogeniaceae bacterium
TAAAGACTGTAAACAGCGGTCATCAGAGAAGAGGCCAGACCGAATAAAATGCCGGGAAAGGGAAGCTTTCCTAATTCTGAGGGGAAAATTCCCGCAGTGAGCGCTATTCCTGCTGTACTCAGCAGAAGGCAGAGGATCTGCCAGATGGATAGCTTCTCGCGGAAAAACACCACTGCCCCAAGGTTTACAAGCAAAGGGTAGGTATAGAGCAACAGGGATGCGATGGCAGAGACTACATACTGCAAAGACAGATAAAAGCAAAAGTAGGCGATGAAACCGATTAGACCTAGCAGGCAAAGCGTTCCAATATGCCGCAGCGATAACTTATAGGCATAAGGCCGCTTCAATGCCACAAAGGCCAGAATTGTTGTAGCAGTTAAGCACTGGATAGCGTAGGTGGCCCAGGCGGTGGCCCCGTGAGCGTAAGCGGCGCGAATAAAAATGGCAGCGGTACCGTAACAAACCACTGAGGCGAAGGCAAATAAATAGCCGCCGGTGTTCCTCTTAGTGCTCATTGCTTATCTGCACCTCGTGCACCTTTTGTGAGTGATTCCAGACATCCCAGCTTACTATTTGGCTATTTTCTGCTTTTGTCGTAGACCTTGATGTTGCCGAAGGCGCTTCGTTTGATTATCCCCCACCTGCTTTTCAGCCTGCCATGCTCAAATACTCGACCACTTGTGAGCATGCGATAGGTCTTTATGTGCCCTTACCTCCTGTTCTCCTAGAGCTTTGGCTGCGGCTGCCTTGACGCGCCAGTCTCTGTCTTCGAAGGGTCCATGACATCGTGCCCTTGTTCACCTCCGCATCATGAGGAAAAGGTGTTTTCTAAAAAGTTTGTCTAAGAATGCTGTTTTTCCTCTTTTTTTAAATTTTTCTTGCAAGCTTATGATCGGCCATGAATATTTGTATAGCAAAATAGATGGCGCATGCCGGGGGTGTTCCTAATGCACGATTTTTTGGATACAGGCTACATCACGACCTTTTCCGGAACGGTGCTGGCTGTGGCTGTGATCGTGCAGTTCACAAAGTCGCTCGTCAAGAGGGTGTTCTCGGACCGCGCTGTGCGGGTTTACGCCTTCATCTGGGCGCTGATATTCGTTGTTGCGGTGAACATCTATAAGGGTTCCTATGCTGTCAGGGCTTCCGAGCTTCCGCTCAAGATCCTCCTCACGATTGTGAACGCCATCATTGTGACTCTGGCAGCCATCGGCGGCTATGAGGTGGTCACCGATCCCAATGCCGAAAAGCAAAAACCGGCTCGGGATGGCGGTTTCAAGGATAATTGACGCTCTTTTTGGCTCTGCGCTAGAATTGTGCTGGTGAGAATGAAAGGTTCCCGTTTGAAGGAGTTGTTTTTTTTGGATGTCATCTATCTGGACAACGCTGCAACCAGCTGGCCGAAGCCGGAATGCGTCTATCAGGCTGTGGACCGCTTCAACCGGGAGATCGGGGCTAACCCCGGCCGCGGCAGCCACCGGAAGGCCGTCGAGGCAGGGATGGTGCTCCTGGAAACCCGGGAACTGCTGGCAAAGCTGTTTAATGTGAGGGACAGCTCCCGCATCGTATTCCTTCCTAACGCCACCTATGCCCTCAACCTCGCCCTGAAGGGAGTCCTCAACCCCGGCGATCATGCGGTGATCAGCAGCATGGAGCACAACGCCGTTGCCCGCCCGCTGCACACTTTGGAGCAAAGGGGCGTGGAAGTCTCCATCGTGCAGTGCGCCCCTGACGGAAGCCTTGACCCCCGTGACGTGGAGATGGCTATAAGAGACAACACCCGGCTGATCTGCCTGGTGCATGCCTCAAATTTGACTGGGACGATCATGCCTGTGGAGGAGGTCGGCAGGATCGCCAGGGAAAGGGGTGTGCTCTTCCTGGTGGATGCAGCACAGACCGCCGGGGTGCTCCCCATCGACGTGGAGGCCATGCATATCGATCTGCTTGCCTTCACAGGGCACAAGGGGCTGTTCGGCCCCCAGGGCACAGGAGGGCTCTACATCAGGCAGGGGTTGGAACTCCACCCCCTGATCGAGGGGGGGACGGGTTCCCTTTCGGAGGAGCTTTCCCAGCCCGATTTCCTTCCCGACAGGTTTGAGAGCGGTACCCCCAACACACCGGGCCTGGCCGGTTTGGGGGCTGGTGTCAGGTATCTGCTGGAGATAGGGGTTGAGAAGGTGCGGCAGCACGAGCAGGAGCTGACAGAGCTTTTGCTGTGCGGCCTGAGAGAGATCGAAGGAGTTACCGTTTACGGGCCGTGCGACAGCAGGCGCCAGGTTGCAGTTGTTTCTTTTAACATAGAGGGGATCGGCTGCGGGGAGGTCAGCCTGCTGCTTGACAAAGGCTATGGGATCATCACCCGCTCCGGGCTGCACTGCGCCCCCCTGGCGCACCGCACCATCGGCACAATAAAAACAGGGGCCTGCCGTCTGAGCCCCGGTTTTTTCAATACAGCTGAAGACATCGAGAAGACTGTGCGGGCGATCGCCGAGATCGCTGGGGGGAAGTGGTAGCTCCTCGCAAGCGACATGCAAGAAAAGCCGCTTGCTGTGGAAAAATAAAAATAGACTACAGTGCACTGGAGGTTATCATGGAGCACGGGATGATGATCGAGCAGATCATGGACTTTGTTGGGCAGCACAGGGAGTCTCACGCCGCCAAGAATATTTTCCGCAGGATTTTGGGGGTATATCCGGATAAGATCGATCAAGGGATGCTTTCGGAGTTGCAAAAAGGCCTGCAACAGGCGGATCCGGACGAGGTCGAGGCCTGTTACTACATCATCACATAAAAATGTTCCGGGATCGCTCACAGGGCTTCGTCCTGAGCGCTGCTGCCAGCTTCTTTGCTGGCTTTTTTCATCTCCTGAAGGCAGTTTTGAGCGAAATCTACGAGGCGCGGTTTCCTCCCTGGGGAATGCAGGTATTTGTGAAGGAAATCCATGGCTTCCTTGTAATTTCCTGTCTGCCAACTGAGGATCCCGATCATGTAGATGAGCTGCTCCATCTGGGCTTGATTTAACAGCAGGGATTCCTTTCCGGTGTAGGCGTTGAGAAAGTGTTGCAGCGCCTGCTTGCGGGCGCGCAGCGCTTCTTCTTTTTCATCGAGGTCATCGTTGAGCCACGCCAGGCGCAGCCAGATGTTTCCGAGTTTCACTTCTTCAGCCTCCAGCGTCCTCAAACAGGAAAGGGCCAGCTGGTGGCTGCAGAGGGCGTATTCCCTGCTCCCCATTTCCTTCAAGACGTCGGGGTTTTCAGGTCTTCTCCCCTCGATGCTGGTTTTGAGCAGGTATTTCTTCGCTTCAGAGTCTACGGCTGATGCAAACTCTTTTTTGAAATTAGCATAGAAGCAGTGAGGGCAGGCCCAGATGTCATAGTAGATAGGGTCTATTTTTTTGTAGTGTGCCCTCAGGTCTGGGTCCTGTTTTATTAGGGTGAGTTTGTAGTCGAAGACATTTAGCGTCAAAAAGCTTCCTCCGCAGACGGGGCAGTTGGCCGTTTTTTCGTAGATCAGTTCGTTGCGAGGTTTTGGGGCGGCTGCAGCTGCATCTTTTTCTCTTTTTTCCAATTCGCCCAAAATCCTTGCAGCGAGTTCAGGGTGTTCTTTCTTGAGCTGCTCAGGGTCTAGCGCCAGGACCTTGCTGTTTTTGAGGGCATAGGCTTCAGCAGTCGAATAGAAGTAGCCCCCGGGCCCCACTGTGGTTTCATTTCCATCATTTTTGAGCTTTATGAGCCCTTCGATCACTATGCATACCTTTTTGTTATTTCCGCCTAAGACCAGCCTCTGGTGAGAGGGGAACGCATAGATGAACTTGTCCTCTTTATTTGCGAGCAATTCTGTTTCCTCCTGGGAAATTTGTCTTCCAAAATCAGATTCTAAACCTAATTTTATGATCAAAAAGGGAAAGCGGCAAGTGCGATTATGTTCTCATGGCATGTGTAACCATTTTTCTCTTTAGAACATATCCTGTAACCAGAACAGAAGCAATAGTGGTGATGCTTGAACCGGAAATTGAGTCGCGCAAAGGCTTCGCTGCTCATTCGAAATCCTTGATTAAAAGAAAGGAGGATTCTTTATGGAGGCAAAAGGCGCTGGTTTCCCGTTTGTTTTCCTGATGCTGCCGCTCTTCATGTTCTTGATCCTGATCCTGCTGATCGGCAGCTTTGATGGTGCCCCCTATATCCCTTAAGGTAATCTCTCTGGCGAGGAGGAATGCTTAAAATGGTAGAGGCAAAACAGTATCCTGGTTTCCCGTTTGTTTTCCTGATGCTGCCGCTCTTCCTGTTCTTGATCCTGATCCTGCTGGTCGGCAGCTTCAATTAACATCCCGAAGAATATAAAATCTTTATTTGCTTGAGTAAAGGGGGATAAAAACATGGAAGCAAAAGGCGCAGCATTTCCGTTTCCTTTTCTGATGTTGCCGTTCTTCCTGTTCCTGATCC
>JBNATO010000189.1:0-4440 GCA_049701555.1 Thermacetogeniaceae bacterium
ACTTCTAAGTTTAGCTCAGGCCTCTTAATTTTTACAGCACCGTTAGGACATCACCGAGTAGGCGAGTTGGGTAGGAACTCCAAATTTCGCATTACGTTGTAAAACTCTTCTGCCGTATCAATAGGTTCCTTGTCTTCGTAAAGTAGGTCAACTTCGGCAATCGTATTGGCTACTCGACGAAACATATCGTCGGGTGTTTCAATGACATTTCCATGCTCATCTCTTTGCAGGTAACGTGCTTCCAGGACTTTTTGGGCATTTTCTGTAAGCATTACTATTCCCCCTCAACTCCACAAAGTTTCAGCACTCGCTCGTAGGCATCCTCTAAATTAGTGTGCATGCAACTCATCATCTTCTTGACCGCTTCTTCCTTTGTTCTGAAGAACTCTGCTCTTCCAATAAACACTTCTCCTATGATCTCAGTCGAAGTTTTGTTGTGAAAATAGAAGTCGGTAATTATCTGTTTCTCTTTCTCATCCAAGAGTTTCAATCCATCTTCAACGTTCCCAATCCACGTATTAAGACTTACCAAATCCTGCTTTATCTCTAACTCAACCTCTTTCTTGTTTCGCTTCATCACTTTGCGATAGGACAATGCTACTTGAGCAGTTTCATCAGATATATTTCCTTCCGGTAGCTGTGGAAAACCGTCTAGCTTGCGGCATCCTGTAGCCATTGCATAGATTACTGATTCGTCACTTTCCAATTCTTCTAGCCATGCAATTTCTTCTAATCTCCTTTGCAGGTTTCTGAAAAGCACCTGCAAACGAGGATATAAGCGCAAAATGATTTCGGTTTCTTGGAAGGTAAGTTGTCTCATGCAACCCCTCCCTTCAGTAGCTCATAAACATGTTGCTCAAATAACCCTTGCTGATCAAATCCGCAGCGTCTTATCGCCATTTCTGCATAGGCAGGATTTAGGTCAATGTAAATGCTTGCTCTTCCTAACTGTTTAGCCACCAACGAAACCGTGCCAGAACCACCGAAGGGGTCGAGAACAACACAAGGAACAGTTTTTTCAATACCGCAGGAGCAAGTAGGACGCCACATGTTTGTAGGCCGTTTCGTTGGTGCCCAACCTGTACTGTCTGTCTTGGTAGGGCAACTTCTGGGTGCATGTGCTGGTTCGCGTTTATTGACGTGCCCGGTTCGTTCAATGATTCTTTCCCACGGTGCACCGCATTTTGGGCAACAACCCTTCTCACTCGTTCCAGCTTTGATACACGGCTCAACAAGAGCTGGAGGCATAACTGCGAAATGGGCTTCCGGGAAGGGTTCTGTCGCTATCCACCAGACAGAACGCTTATTGCGGCCCAAAGGGTGTTGACCTAACCAAACGCCTCTTTGTATTCCTTTAGGGGCATTATTATGGTATTTCACCCCTGTAGCATAATGAGTACCATTACCACCAAAACGTCTATCAATTTCCGTGTGTGGTTCTCTTATTGCATCCGCATCATAAAAGTAGTGTTCACTTTTTGTTAGTAAGAACAAGTACTCGTGTGCGTGGGTTGGCCTATCGGTGACACTTTCAGGCATTGCGTTGACTTTTGCCCAAATTATGTCGCTACGAAGATACCAACCGTCTGCTTGTAGTGCCAATGCCACACGCCAAGGAATACAAACAAGGTCTTTGGGTTTAAGACCATGCTTCAATTTGCGCACACTAAAAAACGATCCAGCATTCGTTACCTGTTTGGGAGACATCCCCCCACTTCCCTTCGTATCAGTTGCAAAACTATCTCCTAGGTTTAGCCACAGTGTGCCGTCCTTCCTTAGCACCCGCCTGACTTCTCGAAACACCTCCACCATGTGGCAGACATAGCACTCGCCGCAGGGATGCCCAGTAGCCCATCCAAGGCAGTCTGGTACAGGCTCAAGCCCCAACTGGCCGTCTACTCCATAATCCCGTAGCCCCCAATATGGCGGCGAGGTCACGCAACAATGCACACTCTCACTCGGCAACTTCTTCAGAATCTCAAGTGCATCTCCTACGTAAAACGTGTGCCTAATTTCCAATGCGTATCACTCCAACAATCCCAAAGTGCTCTCTCGCCCCAACTCCCTACACACTGGGCACAGTATCTTTGTCCCCGGCTGCTCATGCTCAACGTGAACTTTCGCCCCACACCACTCGCATGTCTTATGCAATTTCGCCACGTCTTTCTTTTGCTTGCCCAGCTTGTTTAAGTCTTTCGCGCTCATGTTCTCGCTTAATGCCATTTCCAACACTTCCACGGGCGGTCTACCCAACCGTTTTGCAGCTTTGAGTACGGTCAAATAGAAATCCCAGGGAATATCTGGGTGCCTATGTTCTTGGGGAAACGCCGCCGCAACACGGGCTTGATTTGCCACTTTCTCTGTGGTCGAACGGTCAAGGGTAGCTGCCTCCGAAAGTACGTTCCTACCGTACTCGCGGACAAGCTGAGCCGCTTGGTCAGCTAGTGACCACTCGATGGCACGTTTAGCCTCGTTGAGTTCAGCACGGCGTGAAAGGATTTCTTCTAGGGTCATGGAATCACTCCTTTTTATCCTGGCGGCATCTGGCACGCCATGCATTATAAGCCTCTAGGTTGAAAAAGATAGTTGCTTCTTGCATCATCTCCTGCTTGATTTCTTCGTCGCTTAAGTTACGAGCTAACCAATCATCACACCCGCTGCACGAACCGTAGTAGTACTTGTAAGAAAACACGCGTCCGTCCTCTAAAAGAACGTCGACGTCTACGAAACCTTGCCAATCACTCATGTAGTCAAGTCGCAACACTTCTACACCGTGTAGTTCGTTGATTAACTCCTCTAGAATATCGCTATACCGAGCATACTCGCACATCTGGTAAATAGGGAGCATACTTAGCCCTCCTCTATCCATTCGTCCTCACACCACCAATAGGGGGTTGTTGATCTAACCAATCTTTCCGTGGCAAAAAACAGTACATATAGCCCATCTTATGCATCCAGCGTTTAATAAAGGTTAGAAAGGAACATTTATCCTCGCATACTCCACAAAAATCTCGGCGATCCTTAAATATTCTGCCAATCATTGTCAGCTTCTTCCTGGATAAACTCGATTTCGTATTCCTTCTTGCGCTCCCAATTAAAAGTCTGCTTGTTATACTCCCAGAATTTGAGAATGCGAATTGGTATACTGGACATCGTATTTCCTGCGAGACAAGCGCCATAATACCCATGCCGAGGGGAGTCACCGTAAGCAAACAGACGAGCATCTTGTGGGGTGGGGTGATAATCTTCGTTAGGATGGTATTTGCTCCAATTGAACAAGGCAAGATCATTCGCGCTTACGGCTACTCGAAACCTTTCTCCACACATCTGGCACTCAACTTCCATAAGAGCCACGGCTTTACTGCAAGGCTCACATAAGTAGGGATCGAATGGCTCATACCGTGGCACGCCATGCTCATCCCACCAAAGCGGCGGGCCTAGGCGGTCAAGGATGTCGCTATAATCGGGTTTCATTGCTTGTCCTCCTTTTTTTAATTTGCGAAGAGCTAGTATTTCTGCCCGTAATTCCTTGATTTTATCTTTCAACCGCATGTTCTCTATCTCCAACTTCGCCAAATCGTCCCAAGTTACATCTCGCAAGGTTTGCACCGTTACTGGAAAACCTTGTTCTCGCAACTCCTTGGTTACTTTTAACCGCTCATTCTCATCCATAAGCTTCCGCACGTGCTCTTTAGATTCGCGGATAGTTTTCTCATACTCTCGTATCCGCTGAAGCAGTTCATCCTTTTCTTTCCTCAGTTCATCCCGTTCTTTGAGTATCAAACATCGTTCTTTTAGTTCTAAGGCATCTTGACTCATTGGTTCTTCTGATTCGCCATACTCTTGCATCAGCCAAGCAATGTCCGCTTCTAGTTCCCGCACCCGCTGGAGCCAGTACGGCAGAGCTTCGCGGGCTTCGGCAATAAAGTGGGCATCTGCGGAGTTGACATGTTCACAGATATACGGCATTACACGCTGTGCGTATACCTCTGCACGCCACGGGCCAAGAGTTGCACGTTGGCATAGCTCCCAATCCTTGGCCCAATCGCGCTCAGGCACTATCATTACCCCCTTCCAAATAAGCCCAAGCCTTTCTTGGGCCGATCATGTAAATAACTTGAGGAATTTGACATTCCGCTAGATACATAAGCGTTTTCAATCTTTCAAAGGCGCAATTGTACCCGTCTATAAAACCACGGTAGTATGCTTCCTGCCGACCAAGAATGTCTGGCTGCCAGTTTCGCTCAGGCATGGCTACGCCTCCCTAAAGCTAGTAGCACTTCCAAGGGCCATTTTCGTCTGCACGCTTCGCAACGTCCACCGTCCACTACTTCGTAGGTGCCGTTTTTGATTACGATGCACCCTTCCGGGTACAGATCGCCTCCACAATCCGGACAATGCAATGAGGCAATATAACGTTTAATTGCCGTCTTCTCTTGC
>JBNATO010000190.1:0-4407 GCA_049701555.1 Thermacetogeniaceae bacterium
CAACCAACCGCCCACTGGAGACACCTCCCATCCCCTCATGTTAATACATTATATGCGGGATGGGGGCAAAGCTTGCCAGGGCTCAGCTGCTCAGGGGTTCACAGCTCATGCCTGCCGAGCAGGGAACGGGTCAAGGTCGCCGTGTCGGCAAACTCCAGGTCGCCGCCGACCGGGAGGCCATGAGCGAGCCGCGTCACCTTAACGCCAAGAGGCTTGAGAAGCCGCGCCAGATAGAGGGATGTGGCCTCCCCCTCCACCGTCGGGTTTAGGGCCAGCACCACCTCCCTGACGCCCCCCTTTTCCACCCTCTTCACGAGTTCGGAGATCTTCAGGTCATCAGGCCCTATCCCGTCGATCGGGGATAGGACTCCGTGCAGGACGTGATACAACCCCTTGAACTCCCGCGTCCTCTCGATCGCCACAACGTCACGCGGCCACTCCACGACGCAGATCAGCGAGCGGTCACGGCTCTCATCGGAGCAGATGCGACACGGGTCGACATCGGTAAAGTTCCAGCAGACGGAACAAAAAAAGAGCTTCTCCCTCGCCTCCAGGATCGCCCGGGCAAGGCCTTCGGCCTCCTCAGCCGGCGCATGGAGCAGGTAGAGGGCGAGCCTTTGGGCGGTCTTGGGGCCTATGCCTGGAAGCCTGCGCAAGGCTTCGATCAGAGAGGAGAGCGGTTCCGGATAGAGCTGCAAGCATCCTCACCCGTTTCCTAGAAGAGCCCGGGTATCCTCAGGCCGCCGGTGATCTTCTCCATCTCTTTAGCGGCTGTCTCCCGGGCCTTCTTCAGGGCATCGTTGACGGCTGTGAGAACGAGGTCCTCCAGAAGCTCAGGGTCCTCGGGGTCGATGACGCTGCGGTCGATGCTCACGCTGAGCAGCTCCTGATGGCAGTTCGCCACAGCCTTCACCGCCCCTCCGCCCGCCTGGCCTTCGACCGTGACCTTGCCCAGCTCCTCCTGCAGGCGCGCCATCTCTGCCTGCATCTTCTGGACCTGTCTCATCACCTTTTGCATGTTGCCAAAGCTCACTCACTCATCTTCCTTTCGTTCGATGATCTTCCCTTTAAAGAGGGAGAGCGCCGCTCCGACCACCGGGTCGAGCTGCTCTCCAGCCGCCGGCTTCGGGGCTCTCCCCTCCCTTTCCCCGGGGGTGCTCCCCCTCGCCGGAGCGGTGACGGGGGGCTCAGCCGGCCCCATCTTGGGAGCAGAAGCCTCTGCAACCTCCAGCTCCAGCTCGCCAGCGAACTCCTTCAGAGCCTCCCGCAGGCTGCTGAGGTTCTCATCCTTCATAAGGATGGCGTCAAAAGGAGGGGGTGCCTTGATCACAACCTTCGTCCCAGAACACCCGATCTCCGCCTCAGCCAAAACCTTTCCGAGCAGCGGCTGCTTCCGGAAACGGCCCTGCAGGAAGGTGCGGATGCTCGAGGGGTCAGGTGGGAGTTCCTCTCCGCCGGGCGAGCCCGCTGTGCCGGCTTTCAGCGGCTCCTGCGAGGCCGAAGCCTTAGGTGGACCCTCGCTCGCTCTGCCTACATCGCCTCTCTGGCTAACCCCCTTGGGGGTTGCCGCTGCATCCCGCGCCGCAGCGCCGGCTCCCCTCCTCCCCAAAGGGCTGGGATCAGCGAGGCGCACGATGGCGAGCTCCAGAGCGAGGTCCGGCCTGATGTGGCCCCTCATGTCGGAATCCGCCTCCGCCAGGAGCCGCAGGGCTGCGGCAAACCACTCAGCATCTGCGTCAGGACAGCCTCTGGAGAGGAGGGAGTCCCTCACGCAGTCGATCAGCTGGTAGAGAACCTGCCTCGGGTCATACCCCCTAGCGAACAGCTCCTCCAGCTGCTCCAGGGCAGAGGATGTTTTCCCCTGACGGACAGCCTCTATAAGCGACTCCAGAGCCTCCCTCTTGGGTATCCCAGCCAGGGCCTCGACATCAGCAGCCCTCACGCGGCCGCCGCCGTAGCTCACAGCCTGATCGAGCAGGCCGAGGGCATCCCGGAGAGCGCCACCAGACAGCCTAGCGATCAGCCGGAGGGCCTCGGGTTCCACATCCCAGCCCTCCTCGGAGGCCACCCTCTTGAGGTGACCGGCGATCTGCTCCCTGCTCAGCCTCCTAAAATCGAAGCGCTGGCATCGCGACAGGATCGTCGCCGGGACCTTGTGGGCCTCCGTCGTCGCCAAAACAAAGATGGTGTGGCGCGGGGGCTCCTCGAGAGTCTTCAAGAGAGCGTTGAAGGCCTCCCCTGTGAGCATGTGGACCTCATCGATGATGTAGAACTTGTATTTCGCTGAGCTCGGGGCAAAGCCGACCTTCTGCTTCAGCTCGCGGATCTCCTCGATACCCCTGTGGGAGGCGGCGTCCATCTCCAGGACGTCGAGCGCTGTTCCAGCGGTGATGCTGCGGCAGGAATCGCATTCGTTGCAGGGCTCCCCGTCGGTGCAGTTGGGGCAGTTGGCGGCCTTCGCCAGGATGCGCGCCGTGCTCGTCTTCCCAGTGCCTCTAGGGCCGCAGAAGAGGTAGGCGTGAGCGAGCCGCCCTTGAACCACTGCATTCCTGAGCGTGCGGCAGACGTGCTCCTGCCCTACAACCTCCCGAAACGACTGGGGACGCCACTCCCTGTATAGAGACAGCTGGCCCATGCCCTCTCCCCTCGACTGAGATGAGCATCCGCTCAGTTCCAATATAGTACAACTTCACCCAAATGGCAAACAGTCAAAAAACAAGCGGCCTTTGCGGCCGCATCCGTCATCAAACCCATGGCCGTGCACCCGCCCTCGAATTCAGCCTTCCGGGCGTTACCGGAGCAGTTGGCTCAGCCCAGGCACCCCCGCGGCACCCGAGAAGCACCACTTACCGCTGCTTCCTTCCGGACCTGACGGGGTTCGTGGGTTCCCGCTGCGCGGGACCCAGACCTCTTCGCCACTTACGCCGGGCAGCCCCACAAGGCTGACCCTCAGGCAGGAATTCGACCCCGCTCTAGCGGATTGCGGGTACAGGGCACCGCTACCTCCCCGTCTAGCACGGCCAACCCTGTATTCCTGCTGGCGCGCCCAGAGGGAATCGAACCCCCAACCTACAGATCCGAAGTCTGTCGCTCTATCCAGTTGAGCTATGGGCGCATGATATAAAATATGGCGGAGAGAGTGGGATTCGAACCCACGAGGCGAGGTTTATGCCCCGCCTACTCGATTTCCAGTCGAGCGCTTTCGACCACTCAGCCATCTCTCCGCACCTTTCTTCGCATAGTTAATTATATCACCATCACCCAATAAGGTAAAGTCGCCCTTGGGGTGAGTCCGCAAAAAGGGCGAGAAGCTCTGCCGCCCTCCCCCTGTTCCGGCCGTCACAGCTGATGCAGCGCTGCACACCAAACGAGGTGATCTGCGCAGAGGCATAGATGCTCCTTGTGAACTCCGTATCGTGGTTGGAGAGGAGGACAGGTATCCCCAGCCTCGAGAGCCTTTCGGCCTCCCTCGCCAGGTCGCGCTGGTCGTCTAGGCTGAAACCCCCCTCGCTGTAGGAGGTGAAGTTGGCGGTGTCCGAGAGCGGGACGTACGGGGGGTCGCAGTAGACCACGTCGCCGGGCTCAGCCAGAGCCAGCGATTCCCGAAAGTCGCAGCAGAGGAAGACGGCCTTCCGGGACTTCTCCCAGAAGCAGAGCATCTCCCTCTCCGGGAAGTAGGGCCTCCTGTAGCGGCCAAACGGCGTGTTGAACTCTCCTCTTAAGCTGTAGCGGCACAGCCCGTTGTAGCAGTGCCTGTTGAGGTAGACGAAGAGGGCGGCCTTCCTGCGCTCGTCATCGGTCCTGTTGAACTCCTCCCTGAGCTCGTAGTATCTCTCAGGGGTGTTGTTCTCTGGGGTAAAGAGCCCCTTGCAGTACTCTATGAAAGCCGGGCCCTCCCTCTGGAGGCGCCGGTATAGGCTGATCAGGTCGCGGTTGCTGTCGCAGAGGAGGTATGCCGGGTAGTCGGTGTTCAGGAAGACTGCGCCGGACCCCACAAAGGGCTCTATCAGCCGCTTCCCAGGGGGGAGCTTCTCCTTGATGCGCTCGATGATCCTGTATTTGCCTCCAGCCCACTTCAGAAAAGGCCTCACAGAGCACACCTGCCCGAAGCTTCTCAACCCTTGACGACGCCGATCGTCTTCAGCCTCTTGAGCGGCCTGATCAGGTCGAGCTGCTGGCTTATGACGAAGTCTATGTCCTTGTAGACCATGCGGCACTCCTCGGCGATGTCCGCCTTCTTGTGCTTGCCCAGGGTGACCCCCATCCGCTCCAGGTCCTCGATGACCTCCTCGACGGTATAGGTCTTCTTCGCCTGCGACCGCGAGGAGATCCTCCCGGCGCCATGCGAGCACGAGCAAAAGCTCTCAGGGTTTCCGAGGCCCTCCACGATGTAGGAGTAGCTCCCCA
>JBNATO010000191.1:0-4353 GCA_049701555.1 Thermacetogeniaceae bacterium
TGCGTCCACAGCACGTCTAGCGGCATCACCAAAAGCTTCGACAATTTGCTGAATCTCCTCTATAGTAAGCTCTTCCGGCACAGCGGCTATGCCAACCCTATCATAGAGCTTTGGCCAAGGAATTCGTGATGCTGATTTGATAGGTGGGGTTCCGAGGAACTTTTGACGGCCACAATGCTCTATTTGTATCCCTGCCTTAGCACCATTCTCTTTTATTACAGAAGCTAACCAGGCTAAACCAGGAATATGTTCATTGCTTGAAATCCCTAATTGACAATGAGCGGATTTGCTTGCAATATTATCTACGTACGCATACTCAACAATAATTAATGCTGCTCCTCCGCGCGCTAACTCTCGATAGTGGCGAATGAGGCGCTCTGACACTGTGCCATCCATATTGCTCAAACCAGTTGATTGAGGCGCTTTTACAATCCGGTTCTTTAGTTCTAAAGTACCAATCCTACCCGGTGAAAACAGATTAGGAAATTTGTTAGCCATAATCTTCCCCTCCAATTTTTTGTGCTTTTTTCACTATTTTCTACATTCTACAGTACTTTATTCTGCAGTGCTTTGTCTGTAACATATGTTACAAATGTCACAAAACAACATGGGATTTTTCACTCCGAAAAACGATGGAAAAAAGGATGCAGAGAAAACCAACAAAACCCAAAAAACTTTTGTTCATCAAAAAAGGAATTTAGAAATTGATGTCAAATATAAAAAACAAAAGAAGCAAATAACTGGAAATGCGAACCACGGAGGTTCTGAACCTCACAGAAGTGAGGAAGTCCGTGGTTTTATTTTTTCGGGCGCACCCCTTTGCCAGAGGAGGTGAGGCTTAATAGGAAACGGCGGCCATGGAGGCCGGGAGATTCCCTTCTAAAATAAGAGGAGGCATCGAAAATGCACATACCTGATGGTTACCTAAGCCCGCAGACCTGCGCTGTGATGTATGTCGCCATGGTGCCTGTGTGGGCTGCAGCCGTAAAAAAGGTGAAACAAGCCTTGAGCACACGGCACGTTCCGCTGATGATGATCGGGGCTGCCTTCACCTTCGTTATCATGATGTTCAACGTCCCCATACCTGACGGGACAACAGGGCACGCCGTGGGAGGGGCGATCCTGGCGATCGTGCTGGGGCCCTGGGCTGCCAGCATCTGCATCACCATCGCCCTGGTGATCCAGGCCCTCCTCTTCGGCGACGGAGGCATCTGGGCGCTTGGGGCAAACTGTTTCAACATGGCCTTTATCCTGCCTTTTTCCGCCTATTATGTCTATCAGCTGATTTCCGGGAGGTCGGAGATCACCTCGCCGAGGCGATGGATAGGGGGGCTGGCAGCAGGATACATCGGCCTCAACCTGGCGGCGCTCTTCGCAGCCTTTGAGTTCGGGATCCAGCCCGCTCTCTTCCACACAGCCTCAGGCGTACCCCTCTACTGCCCCTACCCCTTGAGCAAGGCGGTGCCTGCGATGGCGTTCGCCCACCTCTTGGTTGCAGGGCCCATCGAGGCTGTGGTGACAGGCCTTCTGGTGCGCTTCCTGCAGGCGAGCAACCCTGCTCTCCTGGACATAGCCGGAGCCGGCCAGCCGATGAGCAATATCAGCAAGCTCTGGTGGGGGATCGCAGGGCTGATCATCCTATCGCCGCTGGGGCTGTTGGCACCCGGCACTGCCTGGGGTGAATGGGGCTTGGAGGAGATCAAGGAACTCGTCGGAACGACCCCTCCGGGGATGGCCAGGTTCGCTGAGAAATGGCACGCCCTCCTCCCGGACTACACCATCCCAGGCTTCGACAAGACCTTCGGGCAGTCGGCAGCCGTCTATATCCTCTCTGCGGTCGTGGGGATCGCCATAACAGTCGGGCTCACCTATCTCTTCGCCAGATATGCGGCTGCAAAGCGCCAGGAACAACATCCGGTGGAAAAGGGCTCCTTCCCTAAATGAGGACGCAGGGCTTACCTGAGTGGCTCCGGGAGGCCCCGGGGCCGCTCCCCTCTGTCTCCGCAAAAAGGCGCAGCCGCAGAAGTTTCGTCGAAAAGACCCTGGACGAGTTCTCCCGCGTCATGCAGGACGAGTTCTACGCAGAGAGGATCGCCCGGTCACCCGGATTGCTGCAAGGGATCCACCCCGGCGCCAAGGTGCTCACAACCATCCTGCTGATCGGAGTGGCTGTAAGCATCCGGAGCTGGCCGGTGCTCCTCCTCTTTAACCTCTGGGTCCTGCTGCTGGCACGCCTCTCATCCATAAACCTGGTCTCCTTCCTGAAAAGGGTGTGGCTGGTAGTGCCCCTGTTCACAGGGGTGATCATCCTTCCCTCCCTGTTCAATTATGTGCTCCCCGGGAGGCCGCTCCTTGTCCTATACGACTTCGGACACCCCCTGAATTTTGGCCCCTGGACATTCCCTTCCTACCTGGCGATCACAAGGGAAGGGCTGACGGGAGGCATTGCCTTCATCCTCAGGGTAGGGGCCTGCGTTTCCCTGGCAGTGCTTCTGACACTGACCACCAACTGGTCGGCCCTGCTGAAGGCGTTCCGCTCTCTCTTCGTCCCCCAGGTTTTCGTCACGGTGCTGGAGATGACCTACCGCTACATCTATGTGCTCCTCTTGACGGTCAGCGACATGTTCGCAGCCAGGCAGAGCCGCACAGTAGGGAGAACATCTGCATCCGAACAGCGGCGCTTTATCTCAGGAGCGATGGGGACACTATGGGAGAAGGCCTTCAGCCTCAGCGAAGAGGTCCACGCGGCTATGCTCTCAAGGGGATACACAGGAGAGCCGCGTCCCCTAGCCAGCTTTCAAATGCAGCAGCTGGACTGGCTCTGGAGCCTACTCGTTGTTATAATAAGCTTGATCACGTTATGGGGGGACCGGCTGATTGGCTGAACCGATCTTTCAACTCAAAGACGTCACCTACCGCTATCCGACAGGTGAGACCGCCCTGGAAGGCATCGATTTGACCATATACGAAGGGGAAAAGGTGGCGCTGCTCGGAGCCAACGGCAGCGGGAAGTCGACCCTCCTCAAGATCCTCGACTGCCTCCTCTTCCCCCAAAAGGGTAGCTTCACAGCATTCGGCAGGGCGATCAGCGAAGAGGCCTTGAAAGACGAGGAGTTCTCTTTCGCCTTCCGGCGGCGCGTAGGGTTTGTCTTCCAGAATTCCGACGCCCAGCTGTTCAACTCCAGCGTCTGGGAGGAGATCGCCTTCGGGCCGGTGCAGCTCGGCCTCCCGCGGGAGGAAGTGGAGAGGCGGGTAGAGGACGTGATGAGGATGCTGGGGATCGAGCACCTGCGCCACAGGCCGCCTTTCAAGCTGAGCGGCGGAGAAAAAAAGAAGGTGGCGATAGCCTCGGTGCTCTCCATCAACCCGGCGGTGCTCCTCTTCGACGAGCCCACGAGCGGGCTCGACCCTCGCACCCAGCGCTGGCTGATCAACCTTATCCGCTCCCTAAATGCCGCAGGGAAAACCATCGTCACTGCCACCCACGACCTGGACATCGTCGACCAGATCGCCGACCGAGCCGTCGTCCTGGGCGAGGACCACCGGATCGCCGCAGAGGGGAGCGTGGAAGAGGTGCTGGAAGACCTCGACCTGTTGCTCCGAGTCAACCTGATCGACGAAGAGTTCCACAGGCACCTGCACCAGGACGGGCACCGGCACTTTCACGCCCACAGCTGATAAAGAAAAAAATCCCCGGAAGCATCTCCTTTCCGGGGATAGTTTTTGCAGAGCCCTTTCACTCTTGGGCTTGGGCATCTCCCTGGTTGACGACCACGATCTGCCCTTCGGGGTAATAGTCAACCTTGGCTTTCAAAGCCTGGGAGATGAAGCGCAGCGGCACAAAGACGCGGTTGCTGATGTTCTTCGCTGGCACATCCAGCTCCACCCTCTTGCCGTTGACGAAGGCCACCCTGTTGTCGACCTGGATCTTGATCGTGACATCACCCTTGGCGATCAGCACTGTGCGTTCCTTTTCGTTCCACTGCACCGTTGCCCCCAGAGCCTGGGCGATCGCCCGCACCGGGATCAGGGTGCGACCCTCCTTGATCACCGGAGGCACATCGGGCTTCAGCTCATTTCCATCACAGAAGACCTTGGGAACCTTATCGCCGCGCTGGCGGTAGATCTTGCCCAGCTCTTTGTAAGATTCCGCATCAGCAGGAGCCATGGCGATCATCTCTTTGAGGGTCTCCTCCAGCTCGGAGAGCTTCCCCTCTTCCTTGAGCATCTGGACGACCTGCCTGAAGAGGGCCATTATCTGCGCCCTTGTCTCCTCCCTTATCTCCATCCTGAACTCCTTTCTCAGCCTCGCAAGCTCATCCCGAAGCGCACGCCAGGCCACCTGCCACGATG
>JBNATO010000192.1:0-4344 GCA_049701555.1 Thermacetogeniaceae bacterium
GAGCTATTTCTACAAGATCAAAACCTACCACTCGCAGATCCTTGAGAAGAGCAATAACACCAAAAAGTTCTCCCGGTGCCACCCCACCAGGCTCAGGCGTTCCTGTGCCGGGGGCAAACGCCGGATCAACCACATCTATATCCAGTGTAATGTAAACTGGGCGTCCCCTCAACCGAGGGATGCAAGATTCCACACCTTTTTCCAATTCATACGGATGAAAATTCGTATACGACCGCCCATAAATGAATTCCTCTTTTGTCCCTGAACGGATCCCAAACTGGAAGACGTTGCTGCTACCGATAACTTCGCATACCCTGCGCATCACTGTAGCGTGGGAATAGACCTCACCAAGATACTCAGAACGCAGGTCAGCATGGGCATCAAAATGCAGCACAGCAAGACCCGGATAGTGCTCTGCCAATGCCTTGACCACAGGGTAACTGATCAGGTGTTCTCCTCCTAGAAAAAATGGAGTCTTTTGGTCAGCAACCAGCAAATGAGTTACCTTCTCAATCTTTTCCAAACACTTTTCTACATCACCAAAGGGAAGCTCCAAGTCTCCTCCATCATAAAAGGAGCATTCGCTCAGTTCCCGGTCAAGGTGAGGGCTGTATTCCTCAAGCCCGTCTGAAGCTATCCTAATCGCCTGAGGCCCCATGCGGGACCCCGGGCGAAAGCAAGAAGTCACATCCATCGGAACTCCTACTAAGACAACATCTGCGGCTTCGTAGGAATCAGCAGACCCTAAAAAGAGTCCGCTGTGCTTGCAGAGATCCCTGATCTGCAAGGCTGCCCACCCTATCGAAGAAGCCTTTTGACGAAATTCGGCAGCTTAAAGGCAGCTTCATGAAGCTCTGCATTGTAGTACCGCAGCACATCTTCAAAAACCGGTTTCCGCTGCAACTTTTCCGGATCGTACTTTTTAGAACCAACAGTAAATGCCCACAGGGCAGCAGGGTATGTCGGTACCACCCCTATATAAACTTTTGCAATCGGGAACAACCTGCTGACATCGCTATAAACACGGCTTACCAATTCTTTGTCAACAAACGGAGACTCCGTCTGAACCACGAACATTCCATCCGGTCGCAATGCCTCAAAAATAGAGCTGAAGAACTCCCCGCCGAACAAACGCTCAGCTTGTCCTATGGGATCAGGTGAATCCACCAAAACTATGTCGTAACTGGACTTTTTCTTCTTGACAAACTCCACCCCATCTTCAAAATATACCTGGAGTTTCGGATTATCGTAGGAACAAGCGAGCTCTGGCAGGTAGCGGCGAGAAAGCTCCACAACCCTCCTGTCAATCTCCACCAAAGTTACGCTTTCAACATTCTCATGCCTCAAAACTTCCCGGGCTGTTCCGCCATCCCCACCCCCAATGATCAGGACATCCTTCGGTGCAGGATGAGCGTGCAAAGGCACGTGAGCAAGCATCTCGTGATAAACAAATTCATCCATGAGAGTTACCTGTACAGCGCCATCAAGGATGAGCATGCGACCAAATTGTACCGTATCCAAGAAGACTATTTCCTGAAAAGGACTCTGCTCACGGTGGAGCATTTGGAGCACTTTGCAGCTTATCTTCATGCCTGGCTTCTGAAGTTCTGTAAACCATATCTCCGCGTTTTCCACGTTGTTCTCCACTTTCATCCCGCTCCTTTTTCTTTTTAATGGCCGTTTTTTATTTATTTTTATACCAAAGAGGCACAGCCGCAAAAACACATCCGCAATGCACAACGCGGTGCTCCACGCTGGCAACCTTAATTTCTCTCAAAGTCATATTTCTGTAGCTGAATGCCTCTTTGACCATTTGAGTGACTTCTCTCTCAGCTTCACTGCTGCTGCAGCTGCCAGAAAACTCCATGATAACTCCGAACTCGTCTCCGATTCCCACCGCTACCGCTGCCGCTATGAGTTTCCCCGACTCACAACTGGTCATGCTGCCGTAAGCGATCGGGAGAAGCGAACCAGCAGGAATTTCCAGTTTTGGGATATACTCAGCCCGGGGAGGCAAAATGCTGCTTACACGAATTAGATTCACATTGCCAACTCCTGCTTTAAGAAGAGCGCGGTCAAATGCAGTAAGCTCTTTGTCTCCTTCCGCCGCAGCGGAAACCAGCGAATAACAATTAGGTGTCGGCAACATCCTCTTAACCCTTCCCCTCATCCCATTGTAGAAAGAAATCAGAGTGATTATAGCAATAGTGTTTTTACGTGTCAACCAACCTATTTTGCCCGAAAAATTCGCCTATTTTTCCCCTTTTCCTAAATTTTTAAAAATTCAGAAGCAAGCTCTGACCATTCAGATAAGGCATCAGCTAGAATCTTTTGAATATCTCTCATGAGCCGAGCAAAGCGAAACTCTGCAGCCAGGTATTCCCTCAGCGTAGGGTTGTTGTTCACAAGCTCTCCAAGCTGCCGAACCCTCTTCAGCTTTTCCTCATCAACCTCTTTCCCTAGAGCTTGATCAGCCTCAATCTCCCACTGCCTGCGCCTGAATTCCAAGAGCATTTCTTTGTTAACAGGATCGGCTTCGAGACGGTCTTTTGCCTCTTTCAGAGCCCGGTACTCCTCACAATCCCTCAAAGCCCGGGCGAGTGCATGAGCAGTGTCATAGACATTCATCTCCACACTACCCCCCATAAATTATAAACCTTTTTCAAGCCAGCGTGACCCATGTTTGTTTAATAGCAAAAGACCGTTTAAGGACGTTTTATTGGCGCTCAGTGAAGAGTTGTCCACAGGAAAAACAGGTAAAAGACTGCACCCGCTAAGAGCACATAAGCATTCAGCCTTTTTCTGATCTTCAGGCTCAGGTATGCTAGAATAACCGACGCATAAGTCATGAGTATAGGGACTTCCGAACCTGAGACAAAGCGCCAGTCGGTAAAAAAGATTCCGATACTCGGAAGCACGACGCTCTGGAAAACCATAGCACCAGTGATGTTTCCTATCGCCAAAGTATCCTTGTGTTGCTTCAGCCAAATTATACTGTTGAACTTCTCGGGCAATTCTGTAGCGATCGGAGCAATAATAAGAGAGAGAAAGAAAGAAGGCACGCCCAGCATCATAGATATAGCCTCTACATTTTTGATAAAAAGCTCAGCTCCGCTGACCAACAATAAAAGAGAAAGAACAATCTGCAGCAGTATTAAAAGAAGTCTGGGCCTCCCCTTCGAGCCGCTGATAATTAGGGGGCGAAGCTCAGATGACTGTTCGATCGTTTTGCCCCCGCGCAGCGTCAAAAACACATAGAAACTGTAAAGAACCAACAGAATCGCGGCTATAATTTTCTTCACATAGGCCGGCTCAATGAATGCGGCGCCCAGCCCCAGGGTGTAACCGCAGAAAAAGAAAACCAGATCGCGCCTGATAACACCGGCTTCTACAGCCAGCGCAGGAAAATGAAAGCGCCTGCGCCTATCGAGAACAACCACAAGACCGCTTATAAAGAAAGCCAAAGTGCTCAGCATAAATGGTGCACCGATGATCGCACCAATTCCGATATGCTGTTCCTGCGTACCCTTGCCAAAAATAAAGGCGATCAGAGGTATAAGCGACTCTGGCAAGGCTGTTCCTACAGCAGCTAAGATGCTGCCAACTGCACCCTCAGCCAAACGCAGCCTTATTCCCAGCCACTCCACACCATTGGTGAAGACTTCTGCAGCAATCAGAATCATGCCTAAGCTTACAATCAACAGCAGATATTCCATTTCCTTTTCTCCTAATCTTCCTCAATGTCCGGATATAGACCTACAAGGCTAAAAATATTCATAAATTCGCTGACGACCGACAAACCGCGTCAGCTTCCGGTAACCAACATCGTAAAGAATCTCCCTCGCTAGGCTGAAACCCCGAGCGACCTCCTCTGGTTCATGAGCATCCGAACCAAGAGTTACGGGGATGTTCATCGTGTAACACTTCTCCAACAATTCCCTCGCAGGATAAATCTCCTTACACGGCTTATAAAGACCCGCCGTATTTACCTCGATCACCATTTTAGACCTAGCGATAGCCTTCAAGGACGCCTCGGCATAACCCCTAACATCCTCCATCGGCCTGACATCAAAGACCTTTACTAAATCCAAGTGCCCCACCACATCAAAAAGCCCTGAAAGGACCATTCTCTCCACCAAACCAAAATATGCCTGATAAAGCTCAGACACATCCCATAACGCATAGCCCGAAAAATAACTAGGGTGATCGAACATCCAATCATCGATATGATGGATCGAACCGATCAAGAAATCGAAATCATAACACCTGAGCAATTCCCTTATCTCTTGTTCTCTTTCCGGCCTATAACTGATCTCAAGGCCGATCCTCGCCTTGATTGAGGGA
>JBNATO010000193.1:0-4299 GCA_049701555.1 Thermacetogeniaceae bacterium
TCACTGACCATCTCACCTAGCTTTCTTAAAACCCTTTCAGCCTCCTCAACGATGGAACGAATGATCTCAGCAGCCGGCTCAATCTTTTTCACTAGCGCTGAGCTCTGCCCTGCCATCACCGATCCTTCAACCACATCCCCATCAACCACTGCAGCACGCAACCTATTCACTCCCAACTGGCTTAATTCCTCGACCGATGCGCCTTGACGGACTAGCTCTTCGTACCGACGTGTCAGCTTGTTCTTCAACACCCTAACGTAGTGACCTGGATAGCCCGTAACAGTGGTGTCGCGGTCGCCAGCAGAAACAATAGCATTTTTATAATTCGGATGAGCAGTACACTCAGAAGCACATATAAATCGCGTGCCGATCTGCACGCCAACAGCTCCCAATGCTAATGCAGCAACGAGCCCCCTTCCATCGGCGATCCCACCAGCTGCTATCACCGGAATTTTGACGGCATCGACGATCTGTGGAACCAAAACCATAGTAGTGATCTCGCCGATATGCCCTCCTGACTCCATTCCTTCAGCAATTACCGCATCCACTCCAGCCCTCTCGAGGCGCTTTGCAAGAGCAACAGACGCCACTACCGGGATAACTTTGATCCCGGCTTTCTTCAAAATCGGCAAATATTTGCCAGGGTTTCCAGCGCCGGTCGTAATCACAGGTACCCGCTCGGCAACCACTAGCTCTATCAAGCTGTCCACATGGGGAGAAAAAAGACCAATATTGACCCCAAAAGGCCGGCTCGTGAGGGAACGCAGCTTTCTTATCTCGGATCGAACCCTATCCGGAGGAAAATTGCCTGCAGCAATGATACCCAGACCTCCGGCTTCAGAAACAGCTGCAGCCAACTCAGCTGTCGCTACCCATGCCATACCCCCTTGTAAAATGGGGTATTCTATCGAGAGGAGATCGCATAAAACCGTTTTTAACATGCTGGTTCTCACCTACCAACGCAAGGTGCAAGCACCCCAAGTATAACCTGCTCCGAAGGCTGTCAAAACCACAATATCTCCCTTTTTTAGGAGCCCTTGTTCTTCAGCTTCAGCTAAGGCAACAGGAATCGATGCTCCTGAGATGTTGCCATACTTTTCAATGTTAACAAATACTTTTTCGGGCGGCAGCCCCAACCTCTTGCGTACAGCCTCGATTATCCTCAAGTTTGCCTGGTGAGGTATCAACAAATCCACATCCTCAATCTTTAGCCCTGCCTTTGCAAGACTGTCGAGAGCTGCCTCTGGCATCGCACGCACCGCAAACTTAAAAACCTCAGAGCCGTTCATATGAATTGTGTGAAGTCCCTTCTCTACACTTTCATGAGATGCTGGACAGAGTGAGCCTCCAGCAGGCATCTTTAGGTGATCGCTTCCGCTGCCGTCGATCCCTAGACTGAACGAAAGAAACCCGCTATCATCTGAGGATGGCTGCAAAACAGCGGCTCCTGCCCCATCGCCGAAAAGTACACATGTGCTCCGGTCTTTCCAATTGACGATCTTAGTCAATGTATCCGCACCGATAACAAGAACACAGTCATACATCCCTGTTGCAATGAACTGGCTGCCTACAGCACAGGCATAAATAAAATTAGGGCATGCAGCCTCCAAATCGAAGCCAGCAGCGTTTTTAGCACCCAACCCCACCTGTACCAAGCACGCAGTAGACGGGAAAAGCATGTCAGGTGTAACTGTAGCCACAATTATCAGTTCAACCTGTTCCGGTTTAACACCCGCTCTATCCAATGCTTTGCGCGCAGCTTCGATGGAAAGAGTCGAGGTCGTTTCGTTCGGTTCTGCCACATATCTTTCCTTCATACCAGTGCGGGTAACAATCCATTCGTCGCTTGTGTCCACGATTTTCTCCAGATCTGCATTGGTGAGCTTGCGTTTAGGAAAGTGTTTTCCTAACCCCGTGATCCGTACTTTCCTTGTTTTCTCCCTGTTCATGGTATCTCCTGAAATCCTTTCTCTATAGAACTTAAAAATCCCGATTTCGCTGCTTCTTGGGCAAAACGAATGGCATTTCGGATTGCCTTATGGTTTGAACTACCGTGGCAGATAATGCTTATTCCCATCACCCCCAATAGCGGCGCTCCGCCATACTCAGTGTAGTCCAACTTTTTAAAGAGCTCTTTGAATCCGCCTTTAATCAAAAGGCTACCTAACAACCGAACAGGATTCTTCTTTAATTCCGCCTTCAATAGAGAGATTAACGTTGTTACCAAACCTTCTGTGAGCTTCAGAACTACATTGCCTACAAATCCGTCGCAGACGATCACGTCAACATCTGCCGTAAAAAACTCCCTTCCTTCAATGTTGCCCGAAAAATTGATCTTTGGATCTTCGGATAATTCTTTGAATGCCTCTTGGATCGCCTCTGTTCCCTTGCTCGGTTCACTTCCGATATTTAGCAAAGCCACCCGCGGCCTACCAACTTTGAGAACATCTCTGGCGTAGATGCTCCCGAGATGGGCAAACTGAACAAGATTTCGCGATTTTACATCGACATTCGCTCCCGAGTCTATCAACACTTTCGGCCCTTTTGGGGAAGGAAAAACCGTAGCAATTCCTGGCCTGTCGATCCCTGGCACACGGCCTAAGATAAAAACCGCTGCTGCCATCTGAGCCCCGGTGTTTCCAGCAGAAACAACAGCCGACGCCATGCCATCCTTTACAAGCTTAGTTGCAACGACGATGGAAGATTCCTTTTTATTTCTCACAGCAGAGGCAGGATGTTCATCCATCTCAATAACTTGAGGCGCATGATGAACAGAGATCTTCCCCTTAGGATAACTGTATTTAGCCAACTCTCTCTCGATGCTCTCCTGCTTCCCTACTAGAACTACCTCCACACCATCTCTGGCAGCAGCTTCAACAGCTCCCTTCACAATTTCACCAGGGGCATGATCGCCTCCCATTGCATCAACAGCGACCCTCAATTTCTTTCAACTCCTTTGCGATTACAGTAAATTTCCCCCGGAAAACATCCTTATTCCCAACTCGGGATTTCGTCTCTATAAAGTAGCTGTTTCCTTTACGTTTGGTCACATGAGCATAGGCGATAACCTTCTCACCCAATACCACTGGGTGCAAAAATCTAACTTCCGCTTTCCCTGTCAAAACGACCTCAGCATTGACTAAAGCTACTGCGAGAGAGTTCGCCTGAGCAAAGAGATAATGTCCTCGAAGGATCTTGGTTTTGGTAAAAACCATGTCTGATTTCACTTCAAGGATAGAAACCCCTCTTTTGCCTATTTCAATATCGATAAGCTCTCCGATCAATTCACCCGTTCCCAAAGAGCGAATTTTTCCATAGAACTGTTCCGCAACCTCTTTTGTCCGAACTCGTAGCTCAGGGATATTCAACTCTAGTCGGTCCAATCGTATCGTCGGAACACTTACACCCAATATCTCGGCGAGTTCCTCATCTGTCAAAAACGGATTCTCCTCCAGCAAAGCGATCAGCTTCTGTTGTCTCTTGTGCTTAGTCTCGTTTCTTTTTAATGTCACAAACTAACAACCCCGCAATTTGTTAGTTCTTATTATAACCTGGTACTAAACATTAGCCTAAGACCAGTATATACCAACAAAATAAAAAAGACAAGAGTGCTTTCAACGCACCTTGTCTTTCGTCAATTTGCCTCTTTTTGCTCTTCTCTATACTTCCACAACCTGCCTATCCTTATAATAACCGCATGAGGAACACGCATGATGTGCAAGCTTCGGCTGATGGCATTTTGGGCAAGGCACAAGCGTTGGTCCTGTGATCTTGATCATCGCCCTGCGCCTGTTCTTCCGTGCCTTCGATGTCTTCCGCTTAGGTACTCCCATTTCCAAAACCTCCACTCAACTTTTGTTTATTTTTCCTTGAAAAAATCCTTTAATACTGCCAACCGTGGATCAATTGTTTGGGTATCGCATGAACACTGCTGTTGGTTGAGATCGCATCCACAGACAGGACATAACCCCTTACAATCGGGACTACACAGCGGCTTCATCGGTAATGCAAGGATCAGCCCTTCTTCAATTACATCCCCAAGATCGATCTCATCGCCTTCATAAGTTCTCACTGCTTCCTCTTTTCTCTGGGAGCTTGCTTCTCCATCGCGGTAGTATGTTTCTTCAAATGGAAATGCAATATCTAGAGGGAAAGAGGCCAAGCAGAGGCTGCAGGTACAATCAGCTGTGGTCTTCACCTGTCCCTTCACATAGATGCCTTCCCCTGTATTGGTAGCATTCCCAAAAACCCTAACATCTCGAAATTTGACTTTTGCCCCTAGTATCTCGATAGTTATAG
>JBNATO010000194.1:0-4273 GCA_049701555.1 Thermacetogeniaceae bacterium
GGTATAAAAATGCCTTTGGAACCTATCTGCATGGACCTTTCCTATCTAAAAACCCTCACTTCGCCGATCTCCTCATCGGGAGAGCGCTGAGGCGGCGCTATGGGGAGGTCACCCTGGCTCCCCTCGATGACACCTTGGAGTGGGAGGCGCACCGGGCGATCAAGAGGCGCTTGCGCTGTTTCTGAGCATGAGATAAAAATCCCATCCTCTTTAGGAGGATGGGATTTCGTATGGGATGATCCTGTTTTCCCATGTGCGGAGCAGCAGCATGTTGCCTCTCCTGGCGAGCAGGTAGTTCGGGGCTATGGGCGTTTTGCCCATCCCGTTGGGAGCGTTGATGATGTATGTGGGCACAGCCAGCCCCGATGTGTATCCCCGCAGGCTCTCCATGATCGCTAGGCCGTCGTCGATCGATGTGATGAAATGGGTTGTCCCTCTTACGTTCTTTGCGTGGAAGATGTAGTAGGGCCGCACCCGGATCTTCAGCAGCTCATGGTTGAGCTTCTTCATCACATGGGGGTCGTTGTTCACCCCTCGCAGCAGGACCGCCTGGTTCCCCAGGACGACGCCAGCGCTCACGAGCATGTCGCAGGCGCGCTTCGCTTCCGGTGTCACCTCCAGCGGATGGTTGAACTGGGTGTTGATGTAGATGGGCGGGTATTTTGCCAAGATCTCGCACAGAGACGGCGTGATGCGCTGCGGCAGTGTCACCGGGGCGCGCGTGCCTATGCGTTTGATCTCCACATGTTGTATGGCATGGAGCTCGCTGAGCAGCCATTCCAAAACCACATCGTCCAACAGGAGGGCATCCCCTCCTGTGATCAGCACGTCCCTGATCTCCTCGTTTTTGCGCACATAGTCCAGCGCTTTTTCTAGGACGTGGCGCGGCTTGTGGCAGTCGACTTTGCCGATGTTGCGCCTGCGCTGGCAGTGTCGGCAGAACATAGCGCACTGGTTGGTGACATTGATGATCAGCCTGTCTGGGTAGCGCCTGGTGACAGCTGGTGCCGGCGAAGTCCAACTCTCTGCCATCGGGTCGTCTGAACCGTTGGTGTCGGTGATCTCTGGGAGCGATGGTATCGACTGCTTCCAGAGAGGGCCATGCGGCTCGTCGCACATCACCAAGGCCATGTAATATGGGGAAATTGCCCACCGCAGGTGCCCGCTGACAGCGGTTATCTCCTCCCGGTCTTGTTCGCTCAAGGGGACGAAGTGCGCTAATGTTTCCACATTGGTGATCCTGTGTTTGAGCTGCCATTGCCAGTCGTTCCAGTTCTCCTCGGTTGCTCCGAAAAATCCCAAGATCGTCTCCTTTGCTTTTTCGTACCTGCTGGTTATATCGAATCCAGACGGTATCGTTTCTTTTGCTGCGAGATAGTCTCTGATCGCTTCCTTCAAGATTGCTGCCCGGTTGAGCGCCGCTTTCCTCCTGTTCTTTGTTGTATCCTTGATCGCTGTGGCATCTGCGCCATTCGTAACACCGGTGAATTCGATCGCCATTGCCGACACCATCCTTTCTTTTTTGGGAATTCGCTTTTTGGGCAAAACAAAACTGCCAGGAGCGCCTGTCGGCCCGTGGCAGTTTTTGCCGCCATGAGGTTCACTCGGCCAACGGCCTGCCTTACAACGCTTACGAGGTTAGCTGACGGGTTCGGGTCGCAAGGTAACCCTACCTCTCCTCAAGCCTTTTTGCTCCTCCTGCCCCTGCCTTTTTATGTGGAAGAATTCTTCTGCTGTGCCCTTGCTCGGGGAGAGGATTCACCCCAAAAAAGTGGTTCCCCCGCTTCTTTGTTAAAAGAATTCAGCGTTCCACACAGTATTTACTTTTTATATGTCATCATCAGTATATCACAAAAATTGTAATGTGTAAAATCACATACTAAATATGGAAGAAAGAGAAAAATATAGCTAATATGTCAGCTCTGCCCTTGCTTGACGAACGGTCTGCTTGATAACAGCTGCCAGAGGGTCAAGGAGATGAGACCGGTGGCGAGGTACATCAATCCAAGTGCCCGGATCGTGTTGCCCCAATCCAGAGAGATGATGCTCATCCCGATGCTCCCCATGAAGAAGCCGGAGCATCCTATGAGGGAGGATGCTGACCCGGTGTCTCGCTGCTGCTGTTCCAGCATCAGGTTGGTGCCCGGCGGGCGCACGCAGCTCCCTGCTACTGTCGCGGGAAGAACTGATGCGGCAAACAGCCAGGGCCTGAGGCTCCCGAAAAAGCAGATCAGGAGCCCGCTTGCTGCTGTTGTGGCAAAACAGGCGGTGATGATCGCGCGGCGCCTGAAGCTTTTTGATAGCTGGAGATAGAGCATGGGCCCTGAGATCAAGCCCACAGCGTTGAGGGCAAAATAGAAGCTGTATGCTTGGGCGCTGAGACCGAATCCGTCGATGTAGATGTAGGATGAGGAAGCCACGAATGCCAGCGAGGAGAAGCTGATGATCGAAAAGATGATGAGGAGAGATGTAAAGCCAGGGTTTTTGAGCACTGCCCAGAGCCTTCCGAGGGCTTCGCCGATCGATCCCTCATAGCGGAACACTACGGTTTCTTCGAAGGCCAGGGTTCCTGCCAGCGCCACGAGGCCGATCCCGGTCAGCGTCCAGAAGGCGCCCCTCCAGGAAGTGAATGTCAGGAGAAAGGCGCCGACGACCGGGACAACGGCTGGGGCTATCAACATCATCGATTGGACAATTGCGAGAACGGTCTCCCGCTTTCTCCCAGAGTAGATGTCTTTGACAATCGCTGTTGAGACAGCGCTGGCTGCGCTTCCCCCGATCGCCTGGAGAACGCGGAAGGCGATCAGAGCGTAAATGTTCCAGGCGTTGGCGCAGAAGAGGCTGGCTATGGTGTAAGCGGTCAGCCCTGTCAGCAAGACGGGTTTACGCCCGTATTTGTCGCTCAATGGTCCCCAGACCAGGATCCCGGTGCTGTAGAAGATGAAGAAGAGGATAAGCGTTAAGTTGGCCAGGTGTACGGGAGCCTGGAAGTACCTCGCCATACCCGGAAGGGATGGGAGATACAAGTCTGTTGATAAAGGGACGAACGCGCTTAGGAGAGCGAGGAGGGCTATAAGCCCCTTTTCTCCGAGAATTCTCTGTTTCTGCTCGGCGTTCGCTGCGGTTTTTAGCGCTTGTTGCATTTTCTCCTCCCCCTAAAACTGTAGCGCCTTAAGCCTAAGCCACACTTAACAATTTTAGCTCACTTCATCAAATTTGAGCTATTCTTTTGCTAAAGTTTTTTGGAAGCAGTTCGATATTAATAAGTGAGCACCCTTGTTTTGGGAAAAGAGGGGATGGAGATGGCTAGCATCAGTACATCCAGCGTCTACAGGATCACCGGGTTGGCATCCGGCCTGGATATAGATCAGATGGTGAGCGAGTTGATGAAGGCGCAGCGGGCGCCTCTCACCAAGCTGTTGCAGACCAAGCAGATCTGGCAGTGGAAGCAGGAGGACTATAGGAAGATCAACACGAGCCTCCTGAACCTGCGGAATGTCGCCTTTAACCTCAAGCTACAGGGGACGTTTCAGGTCAAGAAGGCGGTATCGAGCGACGAGAGCATCGTCACGGCCACAGCAGCGGGAAGCGCTGTGCCCACGACCTACCAGGTGAAGGTCAAGCAGTTGGCAACAGTGGCAACGAATGTCAGCGCTGCTCCTTTGCAGAGAGGGATTATTGGAGGTCCCTTGACAACACCTGTGCAAATTAATGAGAATGATACGCTTACAATATCTTATAACGGTACAGAAGCCACCATTACACTTAAGATGAATTATTATGATGGTAGCCCCGGGAATACGCTGAACGATTTGGTAGCGGATATCCAGGCCAAAATTGATGCTGCCCTTGGGAAAAGGAAAGTCTTAGTTTCTCTGTTTGTGGACAATGATGGTAATAAGTTGAAATTGACACCTCTGGTAGCAACTGATGGATCGACTCCTCCAAAGCTGGCAGTTAAAGGCGGTAGTGCACTTAGTGTGTTGGGATTGCAAGCTAATCAAGAGGCAGTGGCCCTAGACCCCAATGCCCCGCTGATTTCCGAAGCGAGTAAGTTTACGGGCAGTTTTAGCTGGGATAATGAGTCAGAGCATACCTTTTCGTTTACCATTAACGGGCAAAAATTTACTTTTGATGCTGACAATGACTCTTTGAATAAAATTATCGCTACGGTCAATGCCAACACTGCAGCAGGTGTCAGCATGTTTTATGACCCAGCCACCGACAGGATCGCCATTTCCACGATCAAGACAGGAGATAACCGGGCGGGAGC
>JBNATO010000195.1:0-4270 GCA_049701555.1 Thermacetogeniaceae bacterium
GGAAAAGCTCATCAAATACGTTTTTGAGGTCCAGAGAGAAATGCTGAGGGACAAGTTTTGTTTGAGCCCCGTTGGGAAAGGGGGCTGACGCCGCTTGGAAGGGCACCTGCGCCTCGTTAGGACAAAGCCGGACGAAATCAAAAAGGTTCTCGACGGCTTCTCCAAGCACCTCCTCGGAAAGGACCGCGGGGCGTCGGCGGTCTCCTACGCAGGCGACGTGAGGAAGTTCATCGTTTGGTGCGTGGAGAAGCACGGCTCTTTTTCTCCTCAGGAGATATCCCCCCTGGACATCGTGAACTACCGCGACTACCTTCAGGAATGCGGCGGAAGAGACGGCGGCAGGGCCGCCCCCGCGACCGTGAACAGGGCGCTCGTGAGCCTCAGATTGTTCTTCGGCTGGCTCCACGAATCCGGCGAAATCCCCTACAACCCCGCGGCGGACGTGAGGCCGGTCAAGACAAACAAGAGGCTTGCCCCTAAGTGGCTCACGCGAAGGGAGCAGGCGGCGCTGATGAGGGCCGTCAAATCAAAAGGCAACCCCAGGGACGAAGCGATGATAGGCCTGATGCTCCACGCGGGCCTGAGGATAGGTGAGTTGTGTTCCCTAAAGAGGGAGGATGTCGAAATCGCCCCCAGGGGCGGCCACGTGCGCGTGGTTGGAAAGGGGAACAAACAGCGAATCGTGCCCCTGAACGCCACGATACGGAAAATACTTGAGGCGTGGCTCAGGGAGAACCCACATGACCCAATCTGGCCGAACAGGTACGGCGAGCCGATATCCCCGAGGGGAGTGAGGAAGCTCCTCCAGGAGTACGCCTACGCAGCCAAACTGAAAAACGTCACCCCGCACACGCTCAGGCACACCTTCTGCAAGAACCTTCTGGACAGCGGCGTTCCGATAGACCAGGTCGCCATGCTGGCCGGGCACTCGTCGCTGGACGTGACGAAGGTGTACACGGCGCCGTCGGAGAAGGACCTAGAGAAAGCGGTTGAGAAAATAGCGTGGGAGTAACTTGCCCTGTGCCTCCAATCATAGATAGAGCGGAGATGTCCTCTATGTAGCACAACTATGATATAATAGTGACACAAAAAGATAAGGAGAGTGGATATACTATGCGGTTTATCACCGTGCGCGATTTGCGGCTGCGCGGAAAAGAAATATGGGAGGCCCTCCGTGCGGGCGAAGAAGCCGTCCTCACGCACAACGGAAGCCCGGTGGCTCTCCTCATCGGGGTACAGGAAAACCGGTTAGAGGACACTCTCCGCCTGATACGCCGGGTACGCGCTCAGGCGGCTGTGTCGCGCATGCGGGAACACGCCAGAGCCGTTGGGTTGAATAAAATGAGCGATGAGGACATCGAAGCTGAAATCCAGGCGGCGAGATGTGAACGACGGCAATGAAGGTTGTTCTGGACACTAACGTTCTTGTCTCAGCGCTCCTAACCCCTTTCGGCCCTGCGGCGCGTGTCTTGGACGCGGTCCTAACAGGCAAACTTTCTCTTGTGCTTGACGATCGCATCCTGCACGAATATGAGGATGTGCTCTCCAGAGAGCGATTCGGATTTGCGCAGGAGGACGTAAAAGCACTCCTGGAGTTTTTACGCTCTGAAGGTGTGGAGGTCGTTGCCGCGCCTCTCAAAATCGAACTCCCGGACCCCGACGATCTGATGTTCGTCGAAGTGGCAGTATCAGGCGGCGCTGACGCCATCGTGACCGGCAACAAGAAGCACTTTCCGGAAGGCAGTTGTGGCGGAATACCCGTGATGTCGCCGGCGGAAATCCTTTCTTCTCTCTGAGTCCGCGTCGTGCTTCATTCCTCATGCTGGAGCAGGACATGCAGAAGAAGCTGTCGGTGCCCGCATCGGTGTCTGTGATTTGCGAAATAGAGCCCGTTCCCATCAGGGGCGCAGATGATAATCTGCGCCCCCTTTATTTTTTGGGTGGTTCCGCATGGCAGATAGACCGACAGGCATCTCATACGAATTCGTGTTTGAGCCGGACATAGACTCAATGGTGAAGGCCTTGAGGCTGGTGCTCGAGGGCAGGAAGGAAAAGGAATGGCCGGACTTAGAGAGAAGGGAGCCCGGCTCCGCCGGCGTAGGAAGTCTTTCAGTGCTGAAAAGGAGGCATGCCATCTAAAGTTGGATTTTTTAATGATGTTGACTGCACCGGCACGGATTCATGGCGCCTACAAAGGTGAATTCGGCAGGGAATACATATGAACCTGCTGCACGAGATACAGTAACGATTTTTTCTTCTAAGGGTTGGCGTAGCGCCTCCAGCACATCACGGCTAAACTCAGGCAACTCGTCTAGAAAGAGTATTCCATGAGAAGCAAGGCTGATCTCTCCTGGTTTGGGAATTCTTCCCCCTCCAATAATACTAACAGCAGAGGCAGTATGGTGTGGAGCCCGAAAAGGTCGAGTATTTATCAACGGATTACCTTTTGGAAGCAAGCCCGCAATGCTGTAGATTTTCGTTACTTCCAGCGCCTCCTCCCAAGATAGAGGAGGCATGATGGAAGGGAGCCTCCTTGCTAACATTGTCTTACCAGAACCTGGGGGACCAATTAACAGAACATTATGGCCGCCTGCCGCAGCGATTTCAAGAGCACGTTTGGCTTTTTCTTGGCCCTTCACGTCTGAAAAATCAGGATATTTATTCTCTGGTGGGTTACCTAATAATGCATCCATTTTTTCTCTGGAAATACCTGAAATTCCTTCATTAAGCCTTTTCTCATCTCTCAGAAAGCTGATAACTTCGCTCAGGTTGGCGCTTCCGAAGACTGAGATCCCCTCTACAAGCAAAGCCTCCTCTAAGTTGCACAAAGGGATAACAAGCTTACGTTTGTTATAGTTATCTTTGGCAATGCTGCTAGCCATCAGAATAATACCGGGTACGGAACAGATCGAACCATCAAGGGATAGTTCTCCTACAAAAATGTATTCTTCTAATTTTTCTTTTGGTATCTGTTCTGTAGCAGCAAGAACACCAACTGCTATAGGAAGGTCGAACAGGGAGCCCTCCTTCTTGAGGTCAGCAGGCGCCAGGTTAACAGTAATTCTTTTCAGGGGAAATTCAAACCCAGCGTTCCTAATGGCACTACGGACTCTTTCTGTTGACTCTCTAACAGCAGTGTCGGGAAGGCCTACTATCGTAAAGGAGGGGAGCCCTGGTGAAACGTCTACTTCGACTCTGACCGAGTGGCTGCTCATACCCAAACAGCAACAGCTATTAACGATTCCGAGCAATTCTTATTAACCTCGCTCATTTCTGGTACTTATCTATCTTATTCTCTAGTTAAAACTCAGTTTCCTGCTTGTAGAACTCCGGGAAGAATAAATGAGGATTCCACTAATCATCCTCTTAAACAAGGAGGGTCTACGGCTAAGAAGTTTTATGAAGAGAATAAATAATTGGGAAATCTAAAAAGGATTCTTCACAATGTGTCCAGAATAGTGAATGAAATGGAAAACACCGCAAAAGGAGTTGCCTTTATGAATGAATGTTATTTTTGGGCGAGTCTACAGATCGGGCTTGATTTATCAAACCGAACCTTGCTCTATCTATATAACCATTTTGGCTCAGGCAGAGCGGTTTTTAATGCTGCTCCCGAGGAGTTCCAAAAGTTACCTTTGCAACCGCATGTGGTAGAAAGAATCCTCGGATTGAGAGATTCCATCGATCCTGAGAAAACTGCTGAAGAAATTATCTCCAAGAATATCAAAATCACAATGTTGGGAGAACAGGGATATCCAAAGCTCTTGGCGGAAATTTCAGATCCTCCTGTTTTGCTCTATATCAAAGGCTGTCTTCCCCCGCCTGAGATGCCTCTGATCGCTTTAGTTGGAGCTAGGAAAGCAACTCCCTATGGAAAGATTATGGCAAGGAAACTGGCCGAGGAATTGGCAGTTATGGGATGGGGTATTGTAAGCGGAATGGCAAGAGGAGTAGACTCTGCAGCGCACGAAGGGACACTCTCCGCTAAAGGCTATACCCTGGCTGTTTTAGGGAGCGGGATCGATATCTGTTATCCCAGAGAGAATCAAAGGCTTTACGAGAGGATATCTGAAGAAGGATGCCTTCTAAGCGAGTTTCCCCCTGGTACTCCTCCCTGCTCCAAGAACTTCCCGATAAGAAATCGTCTTATAAGCGGATGCTCTTTAGGAACTGTGGTAGTGGAAGCTGGCGAGAAGAGTGGCTCGTTGATAACTGCCAGCTATGCGCTTGAACAAGGAAGGGATGTTTTTGCGGTACCTGGGAATGTCAC
>JBNATO010000196.1:0-4248 GCA_049701555.1 Thermacetogeniaceae bacterium
CAGGAGTCTCTGCCCTTGAATATGCTAACAGATATAGAGAGCAGATAAAAAATAAAACAGGTGGAATTGCATCTGGAAAAAGTCTGGTCAGCCGGTTTCTCAAGGAGCTGGGTGCGATTGTCATTGATGCAGATCAAATTGCCAGGGATGTGGTAAAAGTAGGGAGCCCGGCTTGGAGGCGAATTGTACAGGAGTTTGGGGAGGGAATATGCAATCCCGATGGCAGTTTAGACAGAAAAAAATTGGGAAGGATTGTTTTTTCAGATCTCAATAAACTGGACAAGTTGAACCAGATCACTCACCCTTATATAATTTCCGAGATAAATCGCCTATTGGATGATTACCGGGAGAAGTTTCCCGAAGGTGTGGTTGTCTTGGATGTCCCGTTGCTTTTTGAGGCAGGTCTTGAGAGGATGGTGGACGAGATCTGGGTGGTATATGTTGATCATCAAACGCAGCTCGAGCGCCTCATGAACAGGGATGGCTTTAGTGCTGAGGAGGCTATGCGAAGGATCAATTCCCAGATACCCTTGGAGGAAAAGGTTAAATTGGCAGATCATGTTATTGACAACAGGGGTGACCCTCAAGAAACATTTATACAGGTCAAGAGATTATGGGACTCGTTATATAATAATAAGAGTTAGCGCTTTTGTGGGATCTGTAGGCGATTATACGAGTGCCGGGGCTGGTTTGATGTTTGTGTTTAATCTCAAAAAGTTGCGTTTATTGGTTTTATTTGCTGTAGTTGTTCTATGTTTTCTTTGCCTGCTTCAAGCAAAATGGTTCTGGAGGCTTTTTTATCCTTGGCCTTATCGACAGGAGATAATTGCTGTTGCAGTTCACAGGAACATCGATCCCCATCTGTTAGCGGCTCTGATAAGAGTTGAGAGCAGGTTTGATCCCTCAGCACGGTCAGATGCAGGGGCCATCGGGTTGATGCAGGTGATGCCCGACACGGCGGCTTCAGTCGCCAAGGAGATCGGTATGCGCAATTTCCATCCGGAGCTTCTTTATCAGCCAGAGATCAACCTGCAGATTGGGGCGTGGTATCTAGCGAATTTGTTTCAAGAGTTTGATGGGAATGTGGTTGTTGGACTGGCGGCATACAACGCTGGGCGCGGCAATGTGAGAGTGTGGCTAGAGAGCGGGAAATGGGAGGGAACTGTTGAAGATATTGAACGGATTCCTTTTCCGGAGACCAGGGTATACCTCAAAACTGTCTTGCGGGATTATGAGGTTTATAAATACCTTTATGAGTAGAATTAATTCCCATCAGATTGCCTAAAAGGAGAAGGGAATCAAAGGAAATTGGCGAAATTTAAAGCCAAAACGGGGGGAAAGGTGTTTGTAAATGGGCGATTTTGCGATCAGTTCTCTAGCAGATATTGGCAAGTTGAAGATCGAGCCAGGCAGAAGGCTTTTTTCCGCCACGCCGGAGGAGATCCTCGGAGGGGCTACTACTGATGTTTATTTTGTAAGAACACTAGAGATCTTAAAGGCGTTGGGGCTTCACGATACTCCCGTAACGGCTGAGATTTTCTGCCGAAAAGAAGGGGTCTTTGCGGGAGTGGAGGAGGTAATAGGCCTTTTAAAGGATAAGAAGGTTGAGGTATGGTCTCTGCCTGAGGGCAGTTACATGCAGCCTAAAGAGGTTGTAATGCGCATTCGAGGGCCGTACAGCGAGTTTGCCCTGTTTGAAACAGCTATTCTGGGAATTCTAGCTAGCTCTTCTGGATGGGCAACAGCGGCCAGGATTGCGAAAGAGGCAGCTGGAGGCAAGAAGGTTTTATGTTTTGGTGCCCGTCACGTACATCCAGCTGTTGCTCCGGTGATGGAGAGGGCTGCTCTGGTAGGAGGATGTGACGGCGCCAGCTGTATACTTGGTGCAAAGCTTGCAGGGAGAGAACCTCAAGGGACGATGCCCCATGCGATGATTTTGATTATCGGGGATACCGTTGAAGCTGCTCTGGCTTACCACCGGTTGATGCCTTCAGATGCAGCGCGCATCGTGCTTGTGGATACATTTAAGGACGAGGCAGAAGAGGCGATAAGGGTTGCTGATGCTTTAGGGAAGGATTTGGACGGTGTCCGGCTGGATACCCCCTCTGAGAGGGGTGGGGTGACGCCTGATCTCGTCAGAGAGCTGAGGGCTCGCTTGGACCAGAGGGGTTTTAACCATGTCAAGATCTTTGTTTCAGGTGGTCTAAATCCGGAGAAGATCGCTGCTCTGAGTGAAGCAGGTGCAGACGCTTTCGGAGTAGGGAGCTATATCTCTGGAGCTCCGCCCATTGACATGACGATGGATTTGAAGGTGATCGATGGAAAGCCATTGGCAAAGCGTGGCAGGATTCCTGGAGAAATACCTAATCCAAAGCTGAAGCGGATGAAGTGAGTCATCATAATAGGATCACCCCCTTCATAGATTATACCAGGAAATGGTATATGAAGGGGGTTTATTTTTCGATGATGAGGGCGATTCGCCAGAGGAAAAATCTCGTTCGCTGGATGTTTTTTGCAGCAATTATAGGCGTTGTTTTTTTTGTCTTTGTCATCTCCCTTTTGAGGGGGTGGCGTGCTTCTAGCCTTTCTGTCCAGATTTTGCGGCAACCTTTTACGCTAGACCCATCGAGGATGTGCACCTATGAGGAGAAGCTGATCGACGGGGCTCTCTATCAAAGCCTGATGAGGTATGATCCCGAAAAGCACCTTCTCGAGGGGGAGCTTGCCGAGAAATGGAGTGTAGATAAGAGCGGCCGTACCTATACGTTTGTTTTGCGCCGAGGAAGCAGGTTTAGTGATGGAACCCCCGTTACTGCTTGGGATGTAAAGTACAGCTGGGAGAGGGTGTTGGACCCCAAGATCAGCAGCTACGGTTATCTCCTGAGGAACGTGGTGGGCGCGGATGAAAGACTCAGCGGTTCCTGCCAGGAGGTTAAAGGCATTCAGGTAGTTGATGATAAAACGGTCAGGGTGACCCTTGAGGAAACAGATTGGACATTTCCGGTTGTTGTCAGCAGCCCGGTGCTTGCAGTTGTGAAAAGAGATGTCGCTGAGAGGATAGGGACAAGATATGGAAAGCGCGGCACCCGCATTGTGGGGTCAGGCCCCTTTCGCCTTGTCAGATGGAACAAGGAGATGATACTCCTTAAGCGCAATCGTTTTTTTGTGAGCCCCGGCCCTTCTCTGAGTTTCCTGCGTTTTTATGCGGTGTCTGATCAGCAAAAGATAAGGGGGCTTTTTGAAAGAGGGAAACTGGATGTTCTTGCGGGTGTTCCTGCTCAGTTTTTGTTGTCCAGAACGGAGGATGCTCGAATCGGTTTTAAGATTGTCAGAAGGCCTGTTTTGAGCATTTATTTTTTAGGATTTAACTTGCGGAAAGAACCCATTCGTTCCAACGTTGAACTTCGGAGAGGCATAGCACAGGCTATCGACAAACAGCAGATGAAAGAATTGCTTCTTGGCGAAGGGGGAAAGATTCTCACAGGCCTTCTTCCGCTAGAGTTGCTTTCCGAAAACCAGGATGTCGGTAATTACCAGTTTTCAAAGGAAGTGGCCTTAAAGACCCTCAGCAAGGCTGGTTTTCCGTATGGGTTAGGCCTGCAGCCTCTGGTCTTCGCCTACAACGACAGTCCGGGCAATGAGATAGTTGCTCGGCTTATTCAGGAGCAATTGGATCAGGTGGGAATCGATGTAAATCTCAGGAGGATCCCATGGAGCAGATATCAGAGCGAGATCAGGAGTGGGGATGTGCACTTTTTCCGGTTAGGCTGGGAGGCTGACTACCCGGAGGCAGGCAATCTGCTTTACAATATATTTCCAAGATATCCGGATGACAGGAATAACTATACCGGGTATTACAATAAGGACTTTGACCAACTCCTTCTTGATGCGCGCCTAGAGCCTGATCCCCACCGGCGCGATGAGATCTACAGGATGGCAGCTCAGATTTTAAGTTCGGAAATGCCTGTAATCCCTCTTTTTCAGAAAGTGGCTACTTTTTACCTCAGTGACAGAGTAAAGTGTTTTGGCGTGGATCTGCTGGGGCGTGTAGACTTTTCCCGAATCACGACGAAATAAGTTAGATTTTGTTGCCTTCGCAGCAGGATTTAAAGAGATATTTGCGTGACCTCCTCCCACCCCTGGAAGGGGTGGGCTTCCTCTTTCACTGAGGGAAGCTTACGCGGATATGGGGGTTGCTCCCCAGTATCCGCGCAGCGGCCTCCCTCTCCGGAGGCTTCAGCTCGGGCC
>JBNATO010000197.1:0-4139 GCA_049701555.1 Thermacetogeniaceae bacterium
CGATGTTGATGTAGGGGTCGAACTTCTGGATGGCCACCCGAAAGCCTCTGCTCTTAAGAAGGCGCCCCAGAGAAGCAGCAGTGATGCCCTTCCCCAGGGAGGAGACGACTCCGCCCGTCACAAAGATGTACTTCGCCAAATCCTCTCCCCTCTTTTCCTAAAGCAGATGTCGTGGTCGTGGCACAACTCTTCTATTCTAAAAGCAGCCCCGAGCTCCTGTCAAGCCGATCTGGGCTTTCAGGCAGGGTAGTCGAGGAGGACGACTTCCATCTCCCGAGGCAGGCTGTCCCTGTCCAGACGCAGCGCCTTTTCCCTGCGCACTCTTTCGAAGCGGCGCGTGAAATCATCCACAGGGGCAAGCTCGAACTTCAAGGAAGGCGTCTTGTAATGCATAGGCAGGACGAGGCGCGGCTTGAGCTGATCCACCACCTTGTGAGCAGCGGCGGCATCGATGGTGTAAACCCCTCCGACGGGTATCATCAGGATGTCGACATCGCCGATGGCGGCAACCGTCTGCTGGTCGAGGACGTGGCCGAGGTCGCCAAGGTGGCAGAGGCGCACACCGTCCATCTCCCAGGTAAAGACGATGTTCTTCCCGCGCTTCGCCCCCTTGACCTCGTCGTGATAGACCTCAAAGCCTCTGACCTTGATCCCCTTCGCCTCGTGTTCACCCGCTTCCCTGATGACCTGCGGGCTTCCCGGGAGCAGGTCGACAGCGTTGTGGTCGTAGTGGTCGTGGCTAACAGTCACCACATCGACCGCCTCCTGCGGCAGCTTGTACCCTACCTCCTTGCTGAAGGGGTCCGTAAGGAGCCTCACGCCGCTCCCCTCACACAAAAAACAGGCGTGTCCGAGCCATCTGATCCCCATCAAAAACCCTCCCTGGATTTATTCTTCACCGGGGAAATCGTCGGGATCCAGCAGGGGCTCCTCCTCAGGTATGAGCTCATCCTCCGGATAGAACTCGTCTTCGCCAGCCTTCCGCAAGGTCTTCGGAGGGCTGTCGTCGTACTCCACCGTCTTGTGCAGCAGCGACAGAAGCGGCAGGCGGCGGTTCCCCTTGGCAGGCGCCCACTGGCGGAGCCCCCAATACCCCTTGCCCATCCCGGTAAAACGGGGGTCGAGGTTCATCCAGGTATAGAACCTGGTCTTCGCCTTGAGGGTATCCTCCTCATGGCTGAAAAATTTGGCAACAACCTCGTCGAGGATCACCGAGTAGTGAACAGGTTGCCCCTTCTCCTTCAGCATCTTATAGACGTAGTTCAACGAATTGATCTTTCTCTCGTACTCCTCCCGCTTATCCATAGGAGCGCATCCACCTTCCTTTTCACATCCTCTCCGGGGCAGAGACCCCGAGCAGCCTCAGCGTGTTGCGCAGAGCTATGCGGCAGGCGTTCACCAGCACAAGCCGCGCCCGTCGCAGGTCGTCCCTCTCGCTCAGAACGCGGCAGGTCGTGTAAAAGCTGTGAAAGAGCGTCGCCAAGTCGTAGGCGTAATATGCCAGCCTGTGAGGTTCCAGGCGCGTCGCCGCATGGATGACCTCCCCAGGAAGCTCGGCGATCTTCTTGATGAGGGAGATCTCCGCAGGGCTCTGGAGCAGGTCGAGCTTCGCTTCCGCAGACCTCGGCACATTCCCCTCCACCTGGCGCAGGATGCTGCAGATGCGGGCGTGGGCATACTGCACATAGTATACAGGGTTCTCGTTCGACTGCTGCTTGGCCAGCTCCAGATCGAAGTCGAGGTGGCTGTCAGCGCTGCGCATCACGAAGAAGTAGCGCGCCGCGTCCTTTCCTACCTCATCCATCAGGTCCCTCAGCGTGATGTACTCCCCTGTCCGCTTGGACATCCTGACAGGCTCATCCCCTTTGAAGAGGCGGACGAGCTGCATGATGATCACCTGGAGGCGGTCAGGGTCGTAGCCCAGGGCCTGCATCGCCCCCTTCAGGCGGGCGACGTGACCGTGGTGATCCGCTCCCCAGATGTTGATCACGCGGTCGAAGCCGCGCTGGAACTTGTTCTCGTGATAGGCGATGTCTGCCGCAAAGTAGGTCGGGACGCCGTTGCTCCGCACCAGCACCTCGTCCTTCTCATCGCCGAAGAGGGTGGAGCGGAACCAGAGGGCTCCCTCCGCCTCGTAGACGTAACCCTTCTCCTGGAGCTTCTTCAATACGCGCTCGATCGCACCCGAATCGTGCAGGGACTGCTCCGAGAACCAGACATCATAGATGACGCCGAAATCGGCGAGGTCCTTCTCCATCTGCGCCAGCTTTTCCTTCAAGGCGTGCTTGACCAGCATCTCCCGCCGCAGCTGGGGATCGACCTTAACATACTTGTCCCCAACCTCGGCGATCAGCCTCCTCATGCTCTCGATCAGGTCGCTTCCTGGATAGCCGTCCTCCGGGAAGGGGACATCGTACCCCAGCAGCTGCAGGTAGCGCGCCTCCAGAGAGCGCCCGAAGATCTCGATCTGGTTTCCGGCGTCGTTGATGTAAAACTCCCTCGTCACATCGTAGCCAGCCGCAGCCAGCACATTGGCCAGGGTATCTCCGAGCGCCGCCCCCCGGGCGTTCCCCATGTGCAGGAGACCTGTGGGGTTGGCGCTGACGAATTCCACCTGCACCTTTTCCCCTCTCCCGATGTCGGAGCAGCCGTAGCGCTCGTCCTCAGCCTCCACCTCGGGCAAAACCTGGTAGACCCAAGAGGGGTTGAGGAAGAAGTTGATAAAACCCGGCCCTGCCACCTCCAGGCGCTCCACCCAGTTCTCCCCCTTGGGGAAGCGCTCGGCGATGGCCTGGGCTATGCTGCGGGGAGGCTGCTTCGCTTGGCGGGCGAGGAGCATTGCCAAGTTCGACGCAAAATCCCCATGAGCCTCCTCCCGCGGCACCTCCAAGGCGAAGGCCGGAAGCTCGTCGTAGCTGAGCACCCCTTCCGCCCGTGCCTTTTCCGCAGCCACACATAAGCCATCAGCGATCCTCTTTTTGATGTCCTCTAAAACCCCCATATCTTTGCTCCTCTTGCCTTGATAGTTTCTCCACCATCCTATTATTTGGCTTAAAGGGGCTTTTATGCAAGCCCTTCCTCCACCAAAGATCCTGCCACAGGAAGAAAGATCACCACCCTGCAGCCCTTGTTGGCTCTATTCTCTACCCTCATGTCCCCTCCGTGGTTTCTGACGATCAGCCGAGAGATGTAGAGGCCGAGCCCTGTCCCGCTCTCCTTTGTGGTAAAGAAGGGCTCGAACGCCCTGCGCCGCTGCTCTTCCGTCATCCCTGGGCCGGTGTCCTCGATCTCGATGCGGCACAGCTTCCCAGACGGGTCGGCTGTCGCCCTGACCACCACCTCCCCGCCCCCCGGCATGGCCTCACAGGCGTTTTTAAACACATTTAATAATACCTGTTCAAACTGCTCCTCATCAAGTATAAACTGCGGCAAACTCTCGTCGCAGGAAAGGAGAAACCTGATCCCGCAGCGCTTGGCCTCGCCCTCGATCAACTTGATGGCCCTCTCGATCACCGACCGCAGCTCGCAAGGCCTCCTCTTCGGGACAGCAGGCCTGGCCAGCCGGAGGAAGTCGGCGATGATGGCGTTGATCCTGTCCACGGCAGCCAGCATGGTATCCACCCTGGCGGCACGGGGCGAGTCCTTCAGCTCCCTCTTGAAAAGCTGGAGATAGCCCCTGACAGCTGCCAGAGGGTTCTTGATCTCGTGCATTGTGATGGCGCAGAGCTGGCCCAAGATCGCCAGCCGCTCCGCCTTGATCACCGCCTGCTCCAGCTCCCGGCAGTACCCCTTGTCCTCAAAGACAGCCATCGCCCCCGCCACATCCCCTTGCTCGCTGTGCAGAGGGCGTATGCTCACCGAAAACCGGGAGTCATGGATGCAGTCAAATTCCCGGCCGGCTTCGAGCATCAGAAGGATGTTTTTATGGGCGCTTTGCCCCCCGACACATGGCAGCTCGTGCAACCGCCTCCCCTTGACATCCTCCGCAGCGATCCCCAACCATCCGGCGAGGAGGTCATTGATGGCGATCACCACCCCCGCCTTGTCCATGATCAGGACGCCCACCGGGATCCCGTTCAGCACCTCGCTCAGAGACGGCCAGATCCCCCCGAACTCCTTTGGCTCTTCAAACAACTTCC
>JBNATO010000198.1:0-4114 GCA_049701555.1 Thermacetogeniaceae bacterium
GAGCGAATTGGTACGTCAAGCACAAGCGACATCAGAAGAAATCATTGCTCAGGCAAAGCGCTTGGCTAAAGAGATCAAGAGCGGTGCTACAGTGTATGCGGATGAGATTCTTCAAAAACTTGAAAGCAGCATTGATCATAACTTGTCAGTCATTCGAAAAGCAAGGGAAGAACTCAGTCAGATGAAAATTGGGTAAAAATTCTTTTGCTTATGTGGAAGAATCCTAAAGATATAGCTATAGACAGAATAACTATACCTAGTGTAAGAGCGATGTTGTTCCAGAATACCGCTGGTTGTGAAAGCGCCGTTGCAGGAACGTGTTGGCCACAAGGCAAAAAAGGAGATAATAAGCAGGTTAATAGAACAGCCAGAAAAACCTGCAGCAGCCGAGCGAACAAGTAGGGGAGAATTGTAAGGTCAGTTCCTGAGATCATTCCTGCCACTTGAGCGTGAATTGATAAACCATTCCATGCCAGAATCGCTTCGATGGCGATCAGTTGTTGTAGCAGATCTGCTGAGCTTTTGCTTGCTTCATTTACCCCGATAGTCATTTCAAAGAAGCCGTATAGAAGTGAGCGCACTAAAGTTACGTCAAAATTTATCAGTTTAGCTATAGGAGTTGAGATTTTAAGAATCAAAGAAAATATTCCCGTAGACTGCATGATACCCACTAAAACGGAAAACAACGCAATAAAACCTCCAATAGTCAAGAGCGTTGTGGTTGCATTCCTTACAGTTTCCCCTAGCAAGAGACCAAAGTTTGAGCTCTTTTGTGGGAAAGGATTTTCGAGAGAGCTTGCGATTGTCTTTTTCTGCTTTTCTGCTGTTTGAGCCTGTTTTTTCTTGCTGAGAAGCTTTAGAAGAAGACCGCAAAAGAGGTTAGATAGGTAGTGAATCGAAGCGATGTAGGGGCCAAGGTTGGGATCTTTCAGCATTCCTACGCTTACTGCGCCCAACAAAAAGAGAGGGCTGGCATTGCTTGTGAAGGCGATCAATCGCTCGCCTTCTTCTTTTGTGCAGAGCCCTTCTTTGCGCAATCGCGCTGTCAAGATAGCACATAAAGGTGAACCGGAGAGATAGCTTACTCCAAGGATGAAGCCGCTTGTGCCGGGTAGATTGAACAAAGGCTTCATTACAGGTTCCATGATTTTGCCCAGAAAAGATACAAAGCCAAGCCTGATCAACAGCTCAGAGATGATGAAAAAGGGGAGGAGACTAGGGACAACGATATTCCACCAAGTATGTAGTCCGTTTTTCGCTGTTACGAAAACGGTAGCAGGAAAGGATACCATGCCTGCCCCAAAGGCTAGACATAATATGAGCCAGAGATAAGGCAAAATGGCTTTACGCAAATGGTGAACTTTGAGCACCAGGAGACGTATAGGCACTGAGAAAATAAGGACCCCCTTTGGTCATAGGTAAATCTTTCTTGGAAAAATTAAAGACATGAAGGAAGGATTATACATGGTTTGTGTTGAAAATATAAAGAAAGTAAATATTTTATGAATTTGCTGAAAGAAGTTAAAATGTTGATACTTTTCAAGTAAATGGCATCAATATATAATAAACTTAAATTACTTAAATTATTACTTTTTTGGGAGGGAAACCAATGGCGAGGGTAGCTCCAAAGAATGCTATCATGGAGCGTATTTGGGAGAAGGCCCGGCAGGGACAGAAGAGAATAGTTCTTCCGGAGAGCGAAGATGAGCGTACGCTGCTTGCTGCAGAGATGATTGAGGAAGCCGGGTTGGGGAAAGTCATCCTTCTCGGGAAGGAGGATGAGGTAAGAAGGAGGGCAAAAGAGGTTGGAGCAAAGATAGACAACATACCGGTGATCGACCCTCACAACTTTGACAGGATCGACGAATATACCGAAAAGCTTTACCAGATCAGAAAAGGAAAGATAGCAAGCATAGATGAAGCCAGAAACCTCCTCAAAAATTACCTTTATTTCGGCGTGATGATGGTCAAGCTTGACGATGCCGATGGCATGGTAGCAGGCGCTGTTAATACTTCTGCTGATGTAGAAAGGCCGGCTTTCCAAATCCTGAAGACAGCGAAAGGGTTCTCTATCGCTTCAGCATATTTTGCGATGATTGTTCCTGACTGTCCATACGGTGAAAATGGATTTTTCCTCTACGCTGACGCTGGTGGCCATCCCAATCCTACCGCAGAGGAGTTAGCAGAAATTGCTATTACTACATGTATAACCGCAAAGAACATTTTTGGCATCGAAGAGCCGCGCGCAGCGATGTTGTCCTTCTCCACAAAGGGAAGCGCTTCTCACCCGATCGTCGACAAGGTGATCGAAGCTACAAGGATCGCCAACCAGAGGCGTCCCGACCTGCTGATCGACGGAGAGCTCCAGGGAGACGCTGCTCTTGTCCCTGAAATTGGCAAAAAGAAGGCTCCGGGCAGCCCTGTTGCGGGAAGAGCAAACATTCTTATTTTCCCAGATTTAAATGCGGGTAATATCGCATATAAATTAACCGAGCGACTCGCCAAGGCAGAAGCGTATGGCCCGCTGCTCCAGGGGTTGTCAAAACCCGTCAATGACCTCTCCAGAGGCTGTAAGGCAGAGGACATCGTCAATGTGGCAGCCATCGTGGCTGTGAAGGCGATGGTGCCTTATGGAGAGCCTCGAGACTAACAGAAAGGCGGTTTGAAAGTGATGAAAATATTAGTGTTGAACTGCGGGAGTTCCTCCGTCAAGTACATGGTCTATGACTGGGATAATAAGGAGATCATGTGCAAGGGGATAGTGGAGCGCGTCACAATCGGTGATTCCTTCTGTGAGCATGAGGTCACAGGGCGGGGGAAGGTCACGATCAAAAAAGAGTGCCCGACTCACAGGGAAGCTGTCAGCCTGATTTTGGAACTCTTAGTAAGTCCCGAGCATGGCGTCTTGAAAGATGTAAAAGAGATCAAGGCTGTAGGGCACCGTGTTGTTCACGGGGGCGAAAAGTTTGCAAAATCGGTTATCATCGATGATGAAGTTTTGCAGGCTTTCAAGGAGTTGCAGGATCTGGCGCCATTGCACAATCCAGCCAATGTCTTAGGAATCGAGGCAGCTAGAGCTGTTTTACCTGATGTCCCTCACATGGCGGTGATGGATACCGCATGGCATCAGACGATGCAGCCTCCGCAGTACATGTATGCTCTCCCGTATGAATGGTACGAAAAATATAAGGTGCGCCGTTATGGTTTCCATGGCACATCCCTCCTGTATGTCTCCAAGCGGGCAGCAGTGCTTCTGGGAAAGGACCCCTTTGAGGTCAATCTGATCTGCCTCCATGTGGGCAACGGCGTGAGCGCCAATGCCGTCAAAAAGGGAGTCTCCTTCGATACCAGCATGGGCTTTACTCCGCTCGAGGGTCTGATCATGGGTACTCGTGCCGGCGATCATGACGCTGCCGTTGATCTATACATGATGCAGAAGCTGGGCATTGGCCCTAAGGAAATGGATAATATTCTCAATAAGAAGAGTGGGCTCCTGGGTATCACCGGCAAATACACCGACCGCCGCGATGTCCTCGAAGCCATGGCAAAAGGTGATGAGCGCGCCAAGCTTGCTTTCGAGATGGAGTGCTACAGGCTGAAGAAGTACATCGGAGCGTATGCGGCTGCTCTGGGCGGGGTAGATGCGATCGTGTGGACAGCTGGCGTCGGTGAAATGGCTGCTGAGATCAGGGCAAGGGCGATGGAAGGATTGGAATTCATGGGGATCAAGTTCGATCCTGTGAAGAACAATGCCGCCAGGAGCAGAAATCAGGAATCCGATATTTCGGCACCTGATTCTAAGGTAAAGATCTTTGTGATTCCTACGGACGAGGAGCTTGTGTTCGTGGAGGACGTTGTGGCTCTCCTCGAAAACCGGTATGATGTGCATACGAACTTCAAGTATTCCTTCCAAGACCCATCTTATCGCAACAAGCTGCGTGAACAGCAGCTTGCAGAAGAGATGAAGAAGAAGCCTGAACTGGCAATAGCAAGAGCGAAAATACCAGGACAAGATACCTGATTCAGGAAGTCTTTAAAAATAGTTAAAGGGAAGGTACTTCTCGTACCTTCCCTTTTGATTGACATTGTCCTTAACCGCAGCTATAATTGGGAT
>JBNATO010000199.1:0-4083 GCA_049701555.1 Thermacetogeniaceae bacterium
GACATGGGTATGTGGGTGTGTGTGGACGTAGGCTGCGCCCCCGGCGAGAAGCTCTTCCAGCTTCTGCCTATCGAGCTCCATCTCCTGGAAAGGCTTGCGGCGCATCCGGTGGCGCAGGGCGAGGTCGGCAGTAGACCGGATATCCTCTTCGGTCACCTCTTCCCGCCCCTGGAGTGCGGCCATGGTTTTTGCCGCCTTGAGCATGATGATGTCCGCCCTGTGGCCGTCTACCCCCATCTCGATGGCGGTTCTGGCGATCAGGTAAAGCATTTCTTCTGGCACCTGGACCCTCTTGAGGAGCTTTTTGGCCTCCAGGATCTGCTGCCTGAGCTTCTCCTGCTCCCCCTCCCAGGCGGCGCAGAAGCCGGCTGGGTCCTCTTCGAAGGCGACCCTGCGCCGGATCACCTCTACCCGCTGGACGGGATCGTGGATCCCCTCGATCTGGACGCACAGGCCGAATCGGTCGAGCAGCTGCGGGCGCAGCTCCCCCTCTTCTGGGTTCATCGTCCCCACCAGGATGAAATTGGCAGGATGGGTGAAGGAGACCCCCTCCCGCTCGACCGTGTTGACCCCCATCGCCGCCGAGTCCAGCAAGACGTCGACGATGTGGTCGTCGAGCAGGTTGACCTCATCCACGTAGAGGATCCCCCTGTTGGCCTCAGCCAGCACGCCCGGCTCGAACCGCTTTTCCCCTTTCTTGATGGCCTCCTCCAGGTCGAGGGTCCCCACCACGCGGTCCTCGGTGGCTGAGACCGGGAGGTCGACAACCCGCATTTTCCGCCAGGCCCGGGGTAGCGCCTCCCCCCGCTCCAACCGCTCCCGGCAGGAGCTGCACATCGTCGTGATGTCATCCGGGTCGCAGCCGAAGCGGCAGTCGGCCACAACCTGGATCTCCGGGAGCAAGTCCGCGAGGGCGCGCACCGCCGTCGACTTGGCAGTTCCTTTTTCCCCTCGGATCAGCACGCCGCCCAGCTTCGGGTTTACGGCGTTGAGGAGCAGGGCGAGCTTCATCTCCTCCTGCCCCACAATCGCCGTAAAGGGGTAAGTATACCTTGTCGCTTTATTGTCCAATTTTTGTTCCATCTTCCTTCCATTCCTTTCTTGCATAGTTTTTACTGCAATCCAGCCAGTGTGGAATGTACGGCCTCCACCAGCCGTTCTGCCTTGATGTCCTGAAGCTTATAATAGTCGGCCTCCAGCGCCTCGGCCAGCTTCCGGGCGAGGCCGAAGAAGAGAAGGCCGCTTTTTTCCACATCGACGACAAGGGATTTGATCCGCCGCTCATCCCTGATCAGCTCTGCGGCCCGGAGGGCCTCTGCAAAGGGGCGGTCGCCTCCCAAGCTCACGTTGGCCCTCCCGTCAGAGATCAGGATCAGGAGGGGGCGGATGTCCGGGTCCTTGTAGAGGTGGGCTTTGGCCACCTCGTATGCCTTCAGCAGCCCTGCAGAGAGGGGTGTGCGCCCGCCGGTGGGGAGTTCAGCCAGGAGCTTCTGAGCGCGCTCCACGCTGTTCGTCGGGGGAAGCAGGACCTCCGCCCTGTCTCCCCGGAAGGCGACCATTCCCACCCGGTCGCGCTTCTGGTAGGCGTCGAGGAGCAGGGAGAGGACGGCTCCCTTGGCCTCCACCATCCGCTGCTGGGCTCCCATCGACCCGCTGGCATCGACCACGAAGAGAAGGAAGTTGCCGATCCTCTTCTCCCGGATCTTCTCCCGGAAGTCAGCGGCGTCGATCACCACCGCCACCCCTTCCCTCCGGCGCCTCCGCTGGTAGGGAGCAGCCGCCCTGAGGGTGGCGTCGAAGGCCAGGTCGTGCCGCTCCCAGCGCATGGTGCTGCGTATGTAGCGACCGACTTTGGTCGCCGTCTGGCCGCGCGACCTTCTGCCTGAGCCGCGCCGCAGCCACCCCTTAACCTTGAGGGAGATCTTGCGGACGGGGAAAGGTTCCCCCACGGCGAAGATGGTCTCGGGAGCGCTTGCCGGTGGGGCATCCTGTGGGGGCGAGTCTCTCTCTTCTTCTTGCTGCTCCTGCTGTTCCTCAGGAGGAGACTGGGGGTGTTCTTCTTTCTCCTGTTCCTCTTCTTTCTCCCTGTTTTCAGGCTCTTCCTGCTGCTCTGGCTGCGGTTGTTCAGGCTCCTCATGCTGAGGGGGCGCCTGGCGCAGGCGGTGGGGCAACACGAACTCCGCCGCCTCGTAGACATCCTCTGCCGTGACTTCCCTTCTCCCGTGCCATGCGGCAAGGGTTTTGGCAGCGGCGGTCAGCACAAGGTCGGCACGGTGCCCGGCGACGCACGCCTCTGTGCAGATCTGAATCACCAGCTCTTCCATCTCTGGTTTCATCTTTACCTCGGGCAGAAGGGATCGAGCCCTGGCGATCGCCTGCCGCACCTTCTCTTCCTCATCCGCCCACCTGGCGAGGAAACCTATGGGGTCGCGGTCGAACTCCTCCCTGCGTTTGATGATCTCCACACGCACCTCCGGGTCCTTCTCCCCCTCGATCTGGACGCAGAGGCCGAAGCGGTCGAGGAGCTGGGGGCGGAGTTCCCCCTCCTCGGGGTTCATCGTGCCGACCAGGATGAACTCCGCCGGGTGGGTGAAAGCGATCCCCTCGCGCTCCACGCAATTGACGCCGGATGCGGCCGCGTCGAGGAGGGCGTCGACCAGGTGGTCGTCGAGGAGGTTGACCTCGTCCACATAGAGGATCCCCCGGTTTGCCCGGGCGAGCAGCCCCGGCTCGAAGCGGCGTCCCCCGTGCTTCACGGCGTATTCGAAGTCAATGCTGCCCACAAGCCGGTCCTCCGTGGCGGAGACGGGGAGCTCCACGACCTCGACCTTCTGCCAGACGGCAGGGAGAGGTTCTCCCCTGAGGTATCTCTCCAGGCACCGGGAGCACAGCCTGTTCAGGCCTCCAAATGGGTCGCAGCGGTAGGGGCAACCGGCCACAACCGGGATCTCCGGGAGCACAGCTGCAAGGGCGCGCACAGCAGTCGACTTGGCGGTACCCTTCTCTCCGCGGATCAGCACGCCCCCCAGGCGGGGGTTGACGGCGTTGAGGATCAGAGCCTTTTTCATCTTTTCTTGTCCCAACAGGGCGGTGAAGGGAAAAACGAACCGCTTGCTTTTGTGTTCATTAAGTTGCCGGACGTGCACGGCGAATCCCCCCCTTATTTGGGCGCAGCGGTGGCAGCTGCCTCCTGATAGCCAGCGCTGCTGCGGGTGGAAGCTTCTGTGGGTTTTACAGTGATCACATGCGGCCCTAACCCGGTTGCCAGGACCATCGCCTCTACCTCGTAAACATCCCTGATATTTTCTGGTGTCAGCACGGCATCAGGTGCCCCTGCAGCATACACCAGGCCATTCTTCAGCATCACCAGCTGGTCGGAGAAGCGCACAGCCATATTCAGGTCATGCATCACCATAAGCACGCACTTCTCTTGGTGCCTGGCTGCATCCCGCACAAGCTGCAGCACTTCCAGCTGATGCCTTACATCCAGGTTGCTGGTGGGTTCGTCCAGCAGCAGCACATCCGGCTCCTGGGCGAGGGCACGGGCGATCAGAACCTTCTGCCTCTCCCCCCCGCTCAGTTCATAGAGATGCCGCTCTGCGAGGTCCAACAGGTTCATGCGGCGCAGCACATCGTTGACCACAGCCAGGTCCTCAGTTCCCACGCTCCAGCTGAGATGGGGCTTGCGCCCCATCAGGATCGCCTCAAACACCCTGACGGGGAAGGACTCCCCTTCCATCTGTGGAACGTAGCCAAACTTCTGGGCACGCTCCCGCTCCGTCAGGAGCGAAACCTCATACTCATCGAGGTAGACCGTCCCCACCTGCGGCTTGAGGATCCTGTTGATACACCGGAGGAGGGTGCTCTTCCCGGCTCCATTTGGCCCCACGATCGAGAGGACATCCCCCCCTTGCACCTCCAATCCCACATCCTTAAGGGCCTCTCTGCTCCCATAGCTGAATGAAACATTCTTCACCTTCAACCACATGACGCGATGCCCCTTTGGAATTTAGCTCCGGACTACATCTCAGGATAGACCCACGCTCCATTAAGCTGCAAACCGTAGTACTTGGCCAGCCACTC
>JBNATO010000200.1:0-3916 GCA_049701555.1 Thermacetogeniaceae bacterium
AGCTTGCCGGCTTATCTCGGCAAGCCCCCAGCTTTAGCTGTGGGGTCACTGACCAATCTTGTAAATATCGCTTCTCCGCTGGTCTGTAGTCATATTTCAGATCAACCTCATTAAGTTTCAAGTTTCTCATTTGAATTTTTACTCGTTTAGAGAGAAAACTCCTTCAACAAAAATAAGACTCAAGACCTTTTAATTTAACAATTATTGTATTTTGGGGCCTGAAGCGAGATTTCTACGGTAGTATTCAACGATAAATTTATCGACTTCCCTGCTCATCTCCAGAAGTTTATTTCGGTCCTTCATATTTGCCGATATTAGTTTTTTTCTCGCCCTTTCCAGCTGCAGGATAACCTTTCCTAACCTCAATCGAAAGTCTCTCCTTTTGTGCTCAGATTGAACATAGTGAATAGAAAGGGGACTAGAAGCCCGAAGCCCCCAGCCCCGTTGAAAGGAGTCTCAAACTTTGAAGCGCTCTACTTGCTCCATCAATTGCTTGCTGATGTTCATCAGCTCCTGTGCAGAGGCAGCGATCTCCTCTGTCGAAGCCGAAAATTCTTCTGTAGAAGCAGAGATCTCCTCGGCAGACGCAGAAGTCTCCTCAGCTACAGCGCTGATGCTCTGGGCACGGTCGAGTACCACATCTTTAGCCTTAATGGTGTTATCCAGGTGACGGTAGGTCTCTTCAATCGCAGGCGTTATGGAGATCACAGAATCAAGTATGTCGTCGAACGCCTTTACGGTTTTCTCAACGTTCTCCAGCTGTGCGACCACTTCTCTGTCGACTTCTTCCGAAGTACTTACTACCTCATTGGTCCCTGACATGATTGTGACCAAAAGTTCCTTGATTTTCTCTGAAGACGCCCGGGACTGTTCCGCCAGTTTACGCACCTCCTCTGCTACAACAGCAAAGCCTCTACCGGCATCTCCAGCACGTGCTGCTTCGATAGCTGCGTTCAAGGCCAGCAGATTCGTCTGATCGGCAATGTCGTTGATCACCTCCAGGATCTCCCCTACTTGACTTACAGAACCGCTCAGGCGGTTCAGTTTTTCTGCCACTACTTTAAAGGCATCATGCACAGTGTTTATGGACGCCACCAGAAGGTCTAACTCTTTTTTCCCGAGATTGGCCTGCCTCGACGCTTCTTCAGCGCTGTTTTTGACGTTGCTCAACTCATTCTCAACTTTCTCCAGGTTGGTAGTCATTTTCCCCAACAGATTGAGAATCTCCTGGAGACTGCCAGCCTGTTCCGTCGCTCCTTTTGCAACCTCCTGGACGGCTTTCGCTACTTCATTGGAAGATGATGCTATTTCTTCCGATGCAGCGCTCAAGTTTTCAGAGCTCTCTGCCAGAACTCTGGCGTCTTCCTTCAGGCTCGCCAGCAGCGGCCTGATGGACGACTGCAACCCGTCCACAGCCCTGGCGAGCATTCCTACTTCGTCCTTTCTGCGCAGAAATGTTTCTGACACCTGCCCGGTGAAATCTCCACTGGCAATCACACCCAGGAAGTTTACTGCTCTGACCAGCGGTGTGGCGACATTGTTCGCTATGGCATACGTGAGGGCAAGAGCGATCAGGATTATAATCACAGAAAGCGTAAGCATAGAGTGCCTGAGCGTCGTAGCCTGCTGCATGATTTCAGCTTTCGGGACTGTTACCGCAAGGGACCACCCCACGCTCTTGACCGGAGCGTAGGCTATGAGTTTCTCCACACCCTGATATGTATATGAATCGATTCCTTCCTCCCCCCTGGCCATCTTGGAAACAACCGCCGCCAGAGAAGCTAGTTCTCTGTTGGTAGCCGCCATGACCGGGATGTTTTCCTGAGACAGCACCTTTTCGGTATCCTTATGAGCGATGGTCTTCCCTTCTCCATCGACTGCAAAGGCATACCCGGTGCGGCCATAGGTGATGTTGGATACCAGCTTGCTAAACGAAGCGGCGTCCACGAGGCCGAACAGCACGCCGGTTATTTCACCAGTCGCATAGTGACGAACAGGAGCCGCATACGCAAACACCACGGAGTTGTCATCTCTGCTGACGATTGTGCTGGAAACCGCAGGTTTTCCTTGCACGGCTTTCTTAAAAAAGTATTCTCGATCGCTGATATCAGCAGTCCTGCCATTGACAAAGACCGCCTTGCCGTTCAGGTCGGCTATGCCGAAGTCCTTGAAACCGAGGCTCTTTGCCGACTCCAACTCGCTCCTTAGAGCTGCGAGTTTTTCTTCGGTCGTCGCCTCACGCTCACCCACCCTGCCGCGGATGACATCTTGACTTGCCATTCCCTCCACAAAACAGAGCCGTGCCTGGACACGACTGTCTTGGGTCTCGGCAGCCTGCTTGATAAGCTTCAGCATGGCCTGTCTGGATTCACTCTCAAGAACCTTCCCCGCCCGGTCTTCGCTCAAAAAAGACAGCACAAGACAGCCGACAAGCACAACCAGTCCAAACAAAACAACCATCATTGTGCGCAGGCTTCCTCTAAACTTCTCGAACATCTCGGTGAATACCTCCTGAAAAAATCTTCTCGCTCCGTTACTTCTTTTTACCAGCAGAACTCTCAAAAGGCCTTGAAGGATGCTCAGCAAAACGGCGTGTGGGAAAGTGCGGGTTTTTATCCTCATACAAGGCGCGCGCCTTTCGATGCACAACAGTTTCCAAGAGATCAGAAATATCTTCCTCGGCGAGTATTCGGACAATCGAACGGGATAGTTCTCTGGAAAGGTCCAGTTCAAATGGGCAGGAAACATACTCTTTTTTTCTGTTGAAGTGCACCCTCACTACCGGTCTGTTCGGTGCGTTCTTATTAGTACTCACAACCTGAGCAACTTCTCCAGTGTTCAACAATACAACGGCTCCGACAGGATAGGGAGAGATGTTTGAAAAAAGTGCCCGCACATACTCCTCTCCAAAATCTTCTCCCGCCAGTGACTGTATATAATCGATCGCTTCCGCCACCGGGTAGGCCTTGCGGTACGGCCTGTCTGAGACAAGTGCATCGAAGACGTCGGCGACCATTACAATCTTTGCGTATTCGTGTATTTCCTTGCCTGTAAGCCCTCTGGGATAACCTTTTCCGCTTATTCTTTCTTGATGTTCTAAGGCCACGTGAGCGGAGAGAAGAGGAATATCGTGATGTCTACGTAGAATGTCGAAACCATCCGCAGGGTGGCGCATTACCAACACCATTTCCTCAGCTGTTAGGGGCCCTGGTTTGTTGAGAATGCACTTCGGTATTCTAACCTTTCCGATATCGTGCAAGAGCGCGCCTATGCCTAACTCTTTAAGCTTCTCTCTACTAAAACCCAACGCTATTCCTGCTAAAAGTGAGAACACGCAGACATCAACTGAGTGATTAAAGGTATGGTCGTCGTAGGTTCGGATATCATAATAGTTGACCAGGGCGCCGTAACCGGTCATGACTTCTTCGATTACTTCTTCTATCGTTTTCCCGATAGCTTTTGTGTCTATCCATCCGCGGTGCTTGACGCTGTGGAATGTTTCCTTCATCAGTTTAACTGACCTCAGCCGCATTTTTTGCGACAATATCTCATTTACTTCCAGGCTCCCGGCGAAAACGCCGTCGTCTATATATAACGAGCCTATCCCCATCTCTGAAAGTCGCTTAATGAAAGTCTCGTTCAAAACTATTCCTTCGGCCAACAGCAACCTGCCCCTGGCATCAAAGACCGGTCTTGCGATAACCATTCCCTCTCTGAGAAATTCTGTTCTAATCTTTCTCATGTATCTACCTTCCCATCAGCATTTTTAAATGTGAAAAGCAAAAGGAAGGATTACAGATTGGCCGAAAATGAGGGTCTTTGGCATCTAAGGCGGGAAAAGACTTTCTTTGGAAGGAAAATCTATAAAAGGAAGGTTAAATTTCCTTATATTACCTTTGTTTACAGGATATACCCC
>JBNATO010000201.1:0-3879 GCA_049701555.1 Thermacetogeniaceae bacterium
GGGTAGAACCGAGGCGCACCCCGAGCAGACCGGCCTTTGTGCCCTGGCTGGCCGCATCAAGCAACACCTTTTCACTCTCCAGACAGGGCAGTCCGGGGGTTTTGAGGAAAACATCAAAGATCTCGTTGAGAGTCTTTTCTGTCTCTTCCTTACCGAAAGCCCGGTCGAGGATCACTTTAGGCGTCAGGGAAGACAAAATGCGCTCCTCGTCTTTGAGATACCGCCAGACACGGACGCTTATGGAGGGGTTCTCCCCTACTGTCGGGATCCCCATATCCCGCCAGACCACATCTCCGTTGCTGCGCCAGCCGATGTGGCGGTAGGCGGCAACAACTGCATAAGGGAGATCCTTCCTTGACTGATTGAGCTTAGTCTGGAGCTCCTCACGGTCAGCTGCAGTCAGGGAGATGGTGGCATCACCCGCGATCTCCTGCAAGGCCAGGAAGCGCCTGAGCTGCCTCTCCAGCCCAGCATATGAGCCAGCATCCATGGCTACGGCAAACACCGTATTGCGGTAAATGCGAAAAGTAGAGCCGCTGTTATCCAAAATCTCCCGGATAAAGGTTGCTGTTGCGCTTTCCCCGTACTTCTGCTCTGGATCCAGCAGGATGAGCTTCAGGCGCCGGTTGTCGGGGATGTCCCCTGAAGCCTTCGGCCACAGGTAGACATCAAAAGAAGCCCCTCTGGACAATCTGTTCAGATGCTCATAAAGGCTCTCACGAACCTGTTCGGGGTCAGTGGCCTCTTCTTTGTCCACAATGATGCGGTTCAGGTTGGGCTGGTTCTTGAAGCTGTAGAAGCGCTTTTCCGTATGGAAATACCAGAGCGAGTCTTCGAGCTTGCTGACGGCGTCACCGACAATTGTGGGAGGAATGCCCTCACGCAAGAGGGCGACCCGCAGCCAGGGAAGATTTACCCCCCGACGCTCGCCACCGCTGAAGGAGTAGAGAAAGACCGCTGTGGCAAGGCCTTTGGCGAGGCCGTACTTTTCGTACTCGCTGCCCATCTCCTGGTCGATCCGTCGGGCTTTGCCGAGAATGTCGGAGCAAATGATACTGTCGAATTCATTGCCGATGTGGTTGATGAACTCCCTGCGCACAGGCAGATTGGCCAGATCCACCAGCGAGGAGTGGATCAGTGGAGCTGTGACCTTGCGCTCATAGAGGTCCTCGACGATCATGGCCAGAAGCCGCAATACACCCCGGGTCCGCTGAAAGGTGGGGAAGGAACCCCAGCGCTCGTACAAAACATCAATAAATTCCGGATGAAAGGGATAGGCCCGCTCGATCTTCTCCCGGTAGGCGGTTTCCCGCACCTCAGCAGGGGCATCGCTGCCGAGTTCTTGATAGAGGCGGAAATAAGCCTCGGCGATCTGCCGATGGACCTTGGAGTCACCCAGGTTTTCGAAAAGCCGCTTGCGGATGACTTCGTAGATCTCGAGGCCTTCCACAGGCACATAAATGCTCTCTACCCTGCCTGATACCTTCTGCAACTGGGCGAGTGCCTTCTCAGCCTCTTCATCGTACTGCTCCAGGATGCTGGCAGGGAGTGTCAGGACCAGAACGGCCTTCTCAGAGGTGGCAACTGCCTCCGACAGCTCCTGGAGGAAGGCCAGTGTCTGCCCCTGGGTGATCTTCTCAACTTTTTCGACCTGATTGGCCTTGACGATGTACTGCAATAACTCATCCATCAGGATTAAGGTGGGGCCGCTTTTCTGCAAGACTTCCTTGATCCGCTCTTTCCCCGGCGCCACCCGCCTTAGATCATGCTCTTTGACGATCTCATAACAGCCGAGCTGGTAGGCGATCTCCCCCCAGGGAGTCCTGCCCTTTACGGGGTCGGCTGTGGTTCCGGCAAAGGCAGCAACCCTTGCCCCGGCAAAGCCCTGCCAGTCAGCCAGCAACTCCTGGAGCTGTTCCAGGTGGGTGAGCTGGTCGAAAGACTTCACCAGATGGTAGAGGGTCAAGAGGGCATGGGTCTTGCCACCGCCAAAAGGGGTCTGCAGCTGGATAACAGGGTCACCTTTCCCGGTGCTGAGGCGGGAAAGGACGTTGCGCACCAGGTTTTTCAAGCCTGCGGTCAAGTAGGTCTTTTCAAAGAAAAGACGGGGGTCTCTGTATTCCTCAGGTGCCGTGCCGCCAATCACATCGCCCAGATCGGCGGCGAAGACCGCCTCGCTGAAGGACTTCTCCCGGATGTCTTTATGAGGTGTCACTACTTGCCACCATGCCGGTAGAGCCATAGACGCACCTCCCTTAAAATCAGTTATTTATCCCCCTAACAGAGGTAAATTCAGGACAGGCCTCAAAACTTTATTGAAACAGGCGGAGCTGGCCGTTGGCACCGCCGTTTATCGCTTTCTGGTAGCTTTCCCGCCCGTACAAGAAGCCCTGAAGCAGCTGCTTCTCCTTATCACCCGGCGGCAGCACTTCCGAGAGGGCCTGTGCCACCTGCCAGAAGTCGTTGTTGTGCAGGTGCCCGGTAGCAGTGAGAATTTCGGCGATCTTCTGCCGCTGGTTTTTCTCCCAGAGGATCAGGCAGGCGTGGAGGACATCCACCATGTTGTCCAGCTTCCCCTTTTCCAGAAACTTTTTATCTCGCTCCTTCGGCCCCAGGACACTGATAAACTCCCTCTCCTTCTTAACAAAGCCCCCGCTCCAATACTGGTCAAGCTCGATCCCCACGGCGCTGGCCAGCTTCCTGGCCTCATCGAAGGGAACCGTAGCCCCGTTGTAGGTCCAGCGCCACAGCAGGTAGAAACGGGTCTCGGCGTCGATACCGCCCAGATGGCTGTCTTTGAGGATCCTGGTGAGGGCGTATTCGCTCACCGTTTTACGGATAAACTCCAGGAGGTCTGACGCCTTCACCTCCTCGCCCGAGTAGGTCTCCACCCGCTCGTATTGGCCGAAGACCTCCAGGGCAGGGCCGATGGCGGAGATGAAGAAGTCGCTGCCGCCGATCCCCTCGTTCCAGAACTGGTCAAGCTTTTGGCGGATCCTCTCCTCAACCTGAGGCCTGATCTCATTGAAGTAGGCGGTTTCCTTTTTCGTCCGCTTGCGGCAGACCATGTAGATGGATGAGGCCAGGGCTGCCGATTCCTTAGCCCTCAGGCGTGCCTGCATCTCGGTATTCAGCGGCCAGGAGGCGGTGAGGTAGAGGCCGGAATTCAAAAGGGCGTTGATGATCGTTTCCCAGGCATCCGTGGTCTTGTGGGCGAAGACGATGATGGCAATCCCCTCGGGCTTCAGGACGCGGGCGATTTCTAAAAAAGCTTTGGTAATCTTTTCTTCAAAGTAATACTTATCCTTTGTGATAATATTCGGCATCTTATTTGCTCTTTGTTTTTCCATACCTCTTAAAAGGGAAAGGTTATCAATAATTTCTTCTGCTTTCGGGGCAAGCGGAGTTGCAAATAATTCCGGATATAATTCACCTATTATCCTTTTAAGCCAGACATAGAAAAAGTCCGAAAGGTCAGCATAGGGTACGTTGTCATAGTATGGCGGGTCAGTGACCACAGCGTCGAAGTAGTTGTCGGGATAGGGCAGGGAGGTAGCGGACGCTTGAGTTATGGTAGCTGGGGTATTTCGGAAACAACAGCAATGCTTTATATTTTCGAGTATCTCGCCCAATGTTATAAACCAGCCACTTGGATGTTCAATTGGATTCATTTCAATATAATCCCAAAGCATCGGCAACGCTTGTCTTCCATAAGTAAAGCCGATTGCTTCCGTTTGAGGAATTGTACGACATAAGACTGAATCCTTATCTGCTAATCTATCTATTCCCAATGCCAGATATGTCGCCACCGCCCTGGCGTAATCCTCCTCATACCCCTCTGCCAGCATCAGTTGATGCGCCTGCCGCACCTTATCCGCA